>JAYTBZ010000264.1:0-3349 GCA_043736705.1 Flavobacterium sp.
TCATTTCTTCCTTCTCCCAACAGCTTTTTTTATAAAAAAATATATTTTGAAATTAGGATTTCTAGACGGGAAAGAAGGATTCATTTTAGCCTATTTACATTCTTTCGCCGTGCTTAAACGCTATTTATTATTGTGGCTTATGTTTAGGAAAATAGAGTAATCAATTGAATTAATAAACAAATAAAATGTTTGAAATTGCAGCAATAATAATCAACTACAACTCCAGTAGACTCACACAAGAATGTATAGAAAGCATTATTAAAAACACCTCAGACGCTATCAATTTTCAAATTATTGTTGTTGATAATTGTTCTGAAAAAGAAGATTTTTTAAAACTAAAAAACTTTTGCGATACGCTTGTCTGGCCACATCTACAACTTGTAAGAAGTAAAATAAACACAGGTTTTGGAGCAGGGAATATGTTAGGAGTTCATTACGCATGTGCGAATCATCTTGCGTTTATAAATAATGATACTGTTTTTTTAAACGACTGTTTATGCGTTTTATTGAAAGCGCTTAAAAATGATACATCAGTAGCAATTGTTGGCGGGCAATCCTTTAAGGAAGATGGAAAAAGAATGCAAGCATTTGACCATTTTACATCGCTCACCAAAGAATTATTTGGTAGAGATTTTCTAGAAAAAATCAATCCAAAAAGGTATCCCAAGAGAAAAGCCGAATATCTTACTCCAACAAAAGTAAACTATGTGCAAGGAAGCTTTATGATGATTAATACTGACGATTTTAATTTAGTTGGAGGATTTGACACTGCCATTTTTCTATATTACGAAGAAACAGATTTGTGCAAAAGACTAGAAAAAATTAATAAAAGTTGCTTTCTGATTCCCGAGGCAAGATACATACATTACCACGGCGCCAGTACAACACCTTCTATTCATATTAAAATCGAATTGAAAATTTCGATGTTATATGTGCTAAGAAAGCACTCGAATTATTTGAGGTATAAATTTTTATTAACCCATCTCCAAATTCAATATTTTTTTAAGAGCTTTTTCAAACCAAGATATTGGGCTTTATTTAAAGTATTAATAGTTGGAGCGCCTTTGTCTAAATCATTAAAAATGAAGCAGAAATTACAAAACATTGAATTGTTTTAAAATTTTAATACTCAGTTACTAGTAGCAAAAAGCCAAATAAACAATAAAATCTTATCAAGTAAAAAAATAAATTATTTACGAAACAACTGGTCACATAACAATGAAATCATTCCCTAAAATATCAGTAGTAATCCCTTGCTTTAATAACGCCAATACGATTATCGAAACAATCGAATCTGTAATAAAACAAGTGTATTCGTCCATCGAAATGATTATCGTAAATGATGGATCAACTGACAGCAGCGAACAAGTAATTAGTAATTATATCGAAAGTAAAAAAATTACCAACATTACGTTGATTAATCAAGTGAACGCAGGACCATCAAAATCAAGAAACAATGGTGCTAATATTGCAACAGGTACATATCTGATGTTCCTGGATGCGGATGATCTCTTAGCTCCAACTTACATCGATACATGTATTACACATTTAGAACGTGATAAAAATCTAAATATAGTTTATACCGAAGGTGAATATTTTGGCGCAAAAAAAGGAAAGTGGAATCTACCAAATTTTAGTATTCCAAATTTTTTAGAATCAAATTGCATTCCTATTTCAGCAGTGATACGAAACGAAGTCTTTAAAAAAGTAGGTGGTTTTGATGAAAAATTAGGCTATACAGAAGATTGGGACCTATGGATTCGTATCGTCCAAGAAGCGGGAGGCGTGTATAAAATCGATCAACCACTGTTCTTTTACAGAAAAAGATTCGATAAAAGCTCTATTACAGACAATAGTAAAAACTTAGGACAACAATCAACTATTTACATTTATAACAAAAATTACTCTTTTTTTGCTGCAAATGGTTATGATATTGAAACGCTATTACAGTCAAAAGATAGCAACGGAAAGTATAAAAAAAAATATTACAATGTGTGGTATAGGAAACTATTTTATAAATTAAGGAATAATAAACTGAAAAAATGATCAACACAGAAGTTCAAAACGCTTACGAAATAATAAAAGAAGGTGGAATTATACTCTATCCTACTGACACTGTTTGGGGAATTGGCTGTGATGCCACAAATGCTGAGGCTGTCGCCAAAATCTACAAACTCAAACAAAGAGCCGAAACCCAAAGCATGATTGTTTTGATGAATGGCGAAAAAATGATGTACAATGTTTTTAAAGATATTCCCGAAGTAGCCTGGCAAATCATTGATTTATCTGAAAATCCAACAACACTGATTTTAGACAAACCTAGAAATGTAGCGCCAAATATTATATCGACTGACAACTCGCTAGGTATCCGAATTGTCAAGGAGCCTTTTTGCTTTAAATTAATGGAAAAAATGAAAAAACCATTAGTCTCAACATCAGCAAATATCTCTGGAAAACCTACGCCGATTGCCTTTAAAGATATTAGTCCCGAAATTATAAAAGGTGTGGACTATGTTGTAAATTTGCATCGTGAAAAAATTGGGGGAAAGCCTTCTACAATTATAAAACTGACAAACGATTCTCAGGTGAAAGTGATTCGAAAATAGATGTTTTTTTTATCGCTAATTCGCTAATTTAATTTTAGAAATGGATTACTTAATTTATAAAGAAGAATGTTATAAAATTGTTGGACTATTATATGAAGTACACAAAAATTTGGGCAAAGGTTTCTCTGAAATAGTTTACAAAGATGCTTTAGAATTTGAGTTTAATGAAAATAATATTTATTATGAGAGGGAAAAAGAATATTCTGTTAGTTATAAAAATTCCATTTTAAAACATAAATTTTACGCAGATTTTATTATTCATGAGAAAATAATTCTTGAAATAAAAACTGTCGAATGTTTTAACAATAGCCATTATAATCAGTGCTTAAATTATTTAAAAATTTCTGGAAACAAACTTGCAATACTAGTTAATTTTAACTTGACCTGCCTTGAATACAAACGTATCGTTGATACCAAAAAATAATTAGCGAATTTGCGGTAATAAAAGATGAACTATAAACAAGCATTACAAAATAAAATTTTCGAAGTCATCTCTCAAGCTTCGCAAGAACTTAACGTTGAAAGTTATGTAATTGGTGGATTTGTGCGAGATTTACTTTTAAAAAGAGATTTCAAGAAAGATATTGATATTGTTGCCGTTGGCAGCGGAATCGAATTGGCTTTACACGTTTCAAAACTACTTCCCAATAAACCGAAAGTTCAAGTTTTTAAAACCTATGGCACCGCCATGTTGCGTTTTGAAGATACCGAAATAGAGTTTGTAGGCGCTCGTAAAGAATCCT
>JAYTBZ010000265.1:0-7300 GCA_043736705.1 Flavobacterium sp.
ACAAATTCTATATTTTCTTTTGCCAAAGCACGAATAGCAGTTGGAGCAGTATAAAACTGTGTAACTTTATGCTTTTCGATTACTTCCCAAAAACGACTAAAATCAGGATACGAAGGGACACCTTCAAAAATAACTGTGGTAGCACCGTTTAATAAAGGGCCATAAAGAATATATGAATGTCCTGTAATCCAACCAATATCAGCGGTACACCAAAAAACGTCATTTTCTTCATAATTAAATACATTCTTAAACGTATAAGCCGTGTATACCATATATCCTGCCGTAGTATGAACCATACCTTTTGGTTTTCCTGTGGAGCCAGAAGTATAGAGTATAAATAATGGATCTTCAGCATCCATAATTTCGGCAACATTATTGTCCGATGCTTGATCTAATAGTGGTTGTAACCATTGATCGCGACCTTTTAGCATCATGATATCAGAGTGGATTCTTTTGGCAACTAAAACTTTTTCAACACAAGGACATTTTTCTAATGCTTCATCTACAATTTCTTTTAAATCAATGGTTTTATTGCCGCGAAAACCACCATCCGAAGTAATAACCATTTTGCATGAACTATCATTAATTCTACTGGCTATTGCCGAAGCTGAAAATCCTGCAAAAACAACCGAATGTATGGCGCCTATTCTGGCACAAGCCAGTATAGAAACCGCCAGTTCAGGAATCATAGGCAAGTAAATACAAACTCGATCACCTTTTTTTATGCCTTGCTCCCGCAATACGTTTGCCATTTTGCACACCCGTTGGTGCAATTCATTATATGTAATATGCAAAGCAGCTTCCGAGGGATTATTAGGTTCAAAAACAATTGCAGTTTTTTCACCGCGCTTTGCAAGATGTCTATCGATACAATTTTTAGCAATATTTACTTTGGCTTCGGTAAACCATTTAATTTCGGCCTCAGCCATATTAAACTCAACCACTTTATCCCATTGCTGGTACCAAGTAAAATTTTCCTCTGCTATCTTTCCCCAAAATTTTCTAGGTTCACGAACTGATTTATTATAATGCTTAAAATATTGTTCTAGATTATCAATTTTGTAATAGCTCATGTTATAATTTTTTATAAAAGTATTAAATCTCTCTCGATTCTTAAAATTATTTAAATCATTAAATACTATCAAATAAAATTGATTTTTACATAAAAAATAGAGAATAGAAAAAGTAGCGCTGTTATAAAGGAAAAAGCAAAATTGAGTAATCGCTAAGAAGGAAATTGTTGCTACTCTATTTCTTTCCGACCTCTACTAAAATCATCAAATGCCTCACAATTAAAGAATTAATGTTCAAAATCAATGATCATCGGCTAAATCATAAATTCAACCTCAGATAAATCTTCTTTAAGATAAAAAGCCATATCATCTAGTTTGTAAAACCATTCTTTATCAAATTGAACTTTAGAAATAGTGGTAACTTTAATGATTAATTTTTCTCACGGCGGCTTCATTAGAGTTTGATAATATTGATTTTCAAAATTAAAATATCAAATAATAACGCATAAATTATGGAGGAATTTATTTTAAACATTGAATTTAAACAAAATATAAAATAATAATAAAAATAATGCGTTAAAAAACATATTATTCGTAACTAATTAAAAATAAATATTATGAATGGATTTTTTAAAACTATTATAGCGGGTTACGGTGCTAAAAAACTAGGTGGTGGCTGCTTTGGCACCATTCTTATTTTTGTTATTATATATTGGATATTAGGTTATTTTTAAAATTGAAGCACTAAAATAACCTAATATCAAATTTACAACTAGTACAACAAGAGTTCTTTTAGATCATTTTCAAAACGGCCTTTCGGCAAATATTGATCTTCTAATGCTTTTGTGAACGGAATTGGAGTGTCTAAACTTGCCACACGTTTTACCGGTGCATCTAAGTATTGAAAACATCGTTCCATAATTAATGCGGAAAGATCACTTGCTACACCTCCAAACATGCTATCTTCTTGATAAATAATGACTCTTCCTGTTTTCTTTACAGAAGTAAAAATAGCTTCGGTATCCAATGGTTGTAAGGTTCGTAAATCTAATAAATCTGCTGAAATATTTTGGTTTTTAGCTAATGTATCCAATGCCCAGTGCACTGCTGCACCAAACGAAATAATGGTAACTGAATTCCCCTCTTTCAATAAAGCTGCTTTTCCTAACGGTAGCGTATAATAATTTTTTGGTACATCTTGGTAAATACTTCTATACAACTGTTTATGCTCAAAAAACAATACAGGATTTGGATCATTAATGGACTCGTTCAATAAACCTTTAGCATCATATGGAAATGCTGGGTAAACTACTTTTAATCCTGGTGTTTTGGTAAACCAAGCTTCATTAGTTTGTGAGTGAAAAGGTCCCGCTTGCGTTCCACCACCACAAGGCATTCGGACCACAACATCGGCTTTTTCTAACCAACGGTAATGTGATTTGGCTAATAAATTGACAATTGGATTAAAACCTGTCGAAACAAAATCGGCAAATTGCATTTCTACAATTGCTTTGTAACCATTTATCGATAATCCCATTCCTGCAGAGACTACAGCGCTTTCGCAAATAGGCGTATTGATGACACGCTCTTTGCCAAACTGAGCCACAAAACCATCGGTGATTTTAAAAGCGCCGCCATATTCCGCAATATCCTGACCCATGATTACGGAGTTTTCATATCGTTCCATCGATTGTCTCAAACTACTAGAAATTGCATCAATAAAACGAATATTTTCTTTTTCTTCCAAAGGTTTAACTTGCTCGAATACAAACGGTTTATAAACATCATTTAGTTCTTCACTTAAAGTAGCCTCAATTTCCGGTTCCGCATTGGCAATAACCAGACTTTCGTCAATATCCTTTTTTATTTCAGCATGCAAAGCCGCATCAAAATCAGCTGAAAGAATTCCGTTTTCTGCCAAATACTTTCTATAATTTTCTACGGGATCTTTAATCGCCCACATGTCCATCAACTCTTGCGGAACATATTTGGTCCCACTCGCCTCTTCGTGCCCACGCATTCTGAAAGTTTTGAATTCCAATAAAACAGGACGTGGATTTTCTTTCATCGAAGCTTTCAATTCAGATAGCAAATTAAACACTTCCAGAATATTATTTCCATCAACAATATGGCTTTCCATTCCGTAACCTTTACCCTTATCGGCCAGGTTTTCACAACGGTATTGTTCATTTGTAGGTGTCGAAAGCCCATAGCCATTATTCTCAATCACAAACAGCACCGGTAATTCCCATACAGCAGCAATGTTTAATGCTTCATGAAAATCGCCTTCACTTGTAGCGCCTTCACCAGTAAAAACTGCGGTAACTTTTCCATTTTTCTTTAGTTTATTGGCCAAAGCGATTCCGTCAGCCACACCAAGTTGTGGCCCCAGATGGGAAATCATACCTATAATCTTGTATTGTTGTGTTCCAAAATGAAAACTTCGATCCCTACCTTTTGTAAAACCATTGGCCTTGCCTTGCCATTGCGAAAAAAGACGGTACAACGGAATATCTCTTCCAGTAAAAACACCAAGGTTTCTGTGCATTGGTAAAATATACTCGTCTTGATCTAAAACTGCGGTAACCCCAACAGATATTGCCTCTTGTCCTATACCTGAGAACCATTTGGAGACCTTTCCTTGACGTATAAGGATTAACATTTTCTCCTCAATTAATCTTGGTTTTAATAGTCTTTTATATAAATCTAATAATTGATTGTCCGTAAGATTTTTTCTGTCAAAGGTCATTTTTTCGGTTTTTATTATATGGCTCAAAGATAAAAAAATATAACAGTTTAGTGTAATTTTGTTATATTTTTTCGTGTTGTTTGTGAATTTTAAAATTCAGATATAAAATTATTCTTTACATTTGTAATTGCAAGATTTTTGTCTTGCAAATTATCAAAAAATATTTAAAAGTATGCAAAACATTCCTAGTGTTGACTTGCGTGATTTCCTGTCGGATGACCCGACACGTAAACAAAAATTTGTAAATGAAATCGGAAGTGCATTTGAAGATATTGGCTTCGTAGCACTTAAAGGGCATTTTTTAAACGACCAATTGGTTGATGAATTGTATGGTGAAATCAGAAATTTTTTCGCTTTACCTTTAGAAACCAAGCATAGTTATGAAATCCCTGGAATTGGCGGACAAAGAGGTTATGTTTCTTTTGGAACAGAACATGCCAAAGGCAGAAAAGAAGGTGATTTGAAGGAGTTTTGGCACTTTGGACAATATGTAGCTGAAGATTCAAAATATGCTTCAGAATACCCAGAGAACGTTGCAGTTAAAGAACTTCCCCGTTTTGATGTTGTTGGTAAAGAAGCATACCAAATGCTAGAGAAAACCGGCGTTTATGTTTTGAGAGCTTTGGCTTTGCACCTTGGTTTAGATGAATTTTATTTTGACCAGTATGCCAAAGACGGAAATTCAATCTTACGACCTATTCATTACCCACCGATTACCTTTGAGCCAGCAAACGCAATTCGTGCAGCTGCTCACGGTGATATCAACCTAATTACGTTGCTTATGGGTGCGCAAGGAAAAGGATTGCAAGTTCAAAATCACGATGGAGAATGGATTGATGCCATTGCTGAATCGGATGAGTTAGTGATTAATGTGGGTGATATGTTATCCCGTCATACGAATAACAAATTGAAATCGACTATTCATCAAGTGGTAAACCCACCGAGAGAATTGTGGGGAACTTCACGTTATTCTGTTCCGTTTTTTATGCATCCAGTGAGTGATATGAAATTAGATTGTTTGGAAAACTGTATTGATGCCGAAAATCCGAAACAATTTGAAGATATTACGGCTGGGGATTATTTATACGAGCGTTTAGTAGATTTAGGGCTTATTAAAAAGTAATTCTTAATTTATAGTTCAAGGAAGACATCGAGTTCGCTTGATGTCTTTTTGTTTTTTTACCATTAAGAAATTAAGGTCCGTTAGGAACTGTCAAAACTTAATTTTCTTAACTTCTTAATGGTTTAATAATCAATCAATTTTTAAAAAATGGATTTACAAGACCAACTAAAAAACCTTTTTCCGGATCACGAACCATCGCCTGAAGAGCAAATTGAAGAAGTGGCACACGAATTATACGTTCAAAAAGAACCTATGATTTGTAAATTCGAAAAACGAAAAGGAAAAGCGACTACCATAATTGAAGGTTATGAAGGAGCAGATGCCGATTTTAAAATTCTTGCTAAGGAAATCAAAACTAAATTGAGCGTTGGCGGAACTTTCAAAGATGATTCTATCATCATTCAAGGTGATTATCGCGATAAAATAATGACTATTTTAAAAGAAAAAGGCTTTAAAGTAAAAAGAGTTGGAGGTTAGAAAAGTGGTCAGTTAAGCAACTTTAAACCTTAAAAATCAAACAAAAAAACAATGATACAATCATCCGAATTAATATTAAATCCAGACGGTAGCGTTTACCATTTGAATTTAAAACCAGAACATATTGCACACGATATCATCTTTGTAGGAGATCAAAATCGTGTGGAGAAAATCACACAGTTTTTTGACAGTATTGAATTTTCGACACAAAAAAGAGAATTCAAAACCCAAACCGGAATTTTTAAAGGGAAACGCATTACAGTTATGTCAACAGGAATTGGTCCGGACAACATTGATATCGTAATCAACGAATTAGATGCTTTAGTCAATATTGATTTGGAAACGCGTCAGCCAAAAGAAAATTTGACTTCATTGAATATCATCCGAATTGGAACTTCGGGATCGTTGCAAGCCGATATTCCTGTGGACAGTTTTGTAATGTCAAAATTTGGATTAGGATTGGATAACATGCTCCGCTCCTATTTAATTGACGAAGTTTCTAATCTTGAGATGGAAGATGCTTTTGTAAAACACTCCAATTGGGATTTACGAAAAGGAAAACCATACGTGATTGCTTGTTCCGAAAAATTGGAAAAAATGATTGAAAGCGACAAAATACACAAAGGAATTACCGCAACTGCTGGTGGTTTTTATGGTCCACAAGGACGCGTATTGCGTTTAAATATTCAAGACGAAGAATTGAATTCTAAAATGGATAATTTTAAATTTGGTGACAACCAAATTACCAATTTAGAAATGGAAACTGCGGCAATTTATGGGCTTTCAAGCCTTCTAGGACATAATGCTTTGTCATTAAATGCAATAATTGCGAATCGTGCTTCTGGAACATTTAGCGAGGATCCGTACAAAGCGGTCGATGAATTGATTGCGTATACTTTAGAGAAAATAGCTACAGAATAGCGTAATTAATTTTCAAAATCGTCTCCATTTGTAGTTTTAAAAAAGTGCTGTTTAATTTTTTTAAAACTACATTTGTTTTTAGAACATAACAACAATGAAAATAATACTTACAGGTGCAACAGGAGTTTTGGGATCTCATATTATGTATGAAATTTTGGAGCTTTTCATCAATACTAAAATTGATGGAAAACTATTTATTATTGCACGAAACAAAGGAAAAAACTCCGCCGTAGCTAGAATAAACGAACTATTATCGAGTAGTTATACTCCTAAAATCATAAAAGAAAAAGGCATAGCAAAACTGCACCAATACATTGAAATCATCGATGTTGATTTAGCAGTCATTCAGGATACTTTTTCAAGCCAAATAAAAGATGCTTATTTTATCCATTCGGCTGGATTTGTGAATCTATCCACCGATGAAGAACAACGTGAAAAAATTTTTGAAGAAAATACCAAAATCACAAAAACCATTTTCCACTTATTTCATCCTTTTATAAAAAAGTTCATTTACATCGGAACTGCTTTTTCTTCTGGAAACCGAAAAGGATTAATTGATAATGATTTTCATAGTTTAGGATTCGAACCAGAGCATCGCAATGCGTATGAAAATGCTAAATTCCATTCTGAAAATTTTATAGCCCAAGAATGTAAAAAAATTGGTTTACCCTTCCAAATTCTGCGTCCAAGTGTCATTGGTGGGAAAATGTTAGGAACAGAAAACCAGTTTTTTATTTCAAAGTATATGGTTTTTTACCTTTTGGCAAAATTTTTTCATTTTACTTCTCAACGAAAAGGTGAACAAGAAAATGTACGTTTTATGATCAATGAAGATACTGTTTTGAATATTATTCCTGTTGATTATGTGGCAAAAGTGATTGTAAATACCTTTGAAAGAGAAGATATTGAACAGCTTAATATTGTAAATACTAAAAGCTTCAATATGATAAAAGGATTGCAATTGATTATGAAGGAAGTAGGTTATACTAATTTTACTTTAATTCAAAATCAGTTAAA
>JAYTBZ010000266.1:0-3347 GCA_043736705.1 Flavobacterium sp.
GATAATAGGACTCGAACCTACACGCCTTGCGGCACCAGATCCTAAGTCTGGCATGTCTACCAATTTCACCATATCCGCGCAATTGTGGGTGCAAAGATAAACTAAACTTCCAATTTTCAAAGTAAAATTCACAAAAAATATTAATGTACTTTTTTGTATTTTTGAAATTACAAACAAAATTCACCTAATGGAAAATATAAAAGCATACGTTCAAGAACACAAAGATCGCTTTATCAATGAGTTAATCGAATTACTAAAAATTCCATCTGTAAGTGCTGATACCGCCTACTCACATGATGTTTTTGAAACCGCCGATGCCGTTAAAGCCAGCTTGGAAAAAGCAGGCTGTGATTTGGTCGAAATTTGCGACACGCCAGGATATCCTATTGTGTACGGAGAAAAAATAATAGATCCATCCTTGCCTACCGTTTTAGTGTACGGACACTATGATGTGCAACCACCAGATCCCATGGAGCTTTGGACTTCGCCACCCTTTGAACCCGTAATTAAAAAAACGGAAATTCATCCCGAAGGTGCTATTTTTGCCCGAGGATCTTGTGATGACAAAGGCCAAATGTTTATGCACGTTAAAGCATTAGAATACATGGTGCAATCCAACACTTTGCCGTGTAACGTAAAATTCATGATTGAAGGCGAGGAAGAAATTGGGTCTAAAAGTTTGAGCTGGTTTGTAGAGCGCAATCAAGAAAAATTAAAAAATGATGTGATTTTAATTTCAGATACTGGAATGATTTCGAATCAGCAACCATCCATTACCACTGGTTTACGCGGATTAAGCTACGTAGAAGTAGAAGTTACAGGTCCTAATCGCGACTTGCATTCGGGATTGTATGGTGGTGCTGTAGCCAACCCAATCAATGTGCTGGCTAAGATGATTGCTTCACTACATGACGAAAACAACCATATTACCATTCCGGGTTTCTACGATAATGTAGAAGAATTATCTACAGAGGAAAGAGCCGAAATGGCCAAAGCGCCTTTTAGCCTTGAAAATTATAAGAAAGCACTCGACTTAAATGACATTTACGGCGAAAAAGGCTATGTAACTAATGAAAGAAACTCCATCCGTCCTACCCTTGACGTCAACGGAATCTGGGGTGGTTACACTGGAGAAGGTGCTAAAACAGTCATTGCCAGTAAAGCGTTTGCCAAAATCTCCATGCGTTTGGTTCCCAATCAAGACTGGGAACATATCACGGAACTATTCACTAAACATTTCACAAGCATTGCGCCTGCAGGCGTTACCGTAGTGGTTAAACCGCACCATGGCGGGCAAGGCTACGTAACCCCAATAGACAGCATTGGCTACAAAGCCGCAAACATGGCGTATACCGAAACCTTTGGTGTGCCAGCCATTCCTGTACGCTCTGGAGGCAGTATTCCTATTGTCGCGTTATTCGAAAAAGAACTAAAAAGCAAAACCATCCTTATGGGATTTGGTCTGGACAGCGATGCCATTCACTCACCAAACGAACACTTCGGGATCTTTAATTACCTCAAAGGAATTGAAACCATTCCGTTGTTTTACAAATATTTTGTAGAATTGTCAAAATAAATTCTGTCAAAAACCCACATGATCCGCTCTCCATAGGGCGGATTTTTTTTGGGCGTTCCCCGCTTAAAATAGCGGGTCAGGCTGTCCGTTCTCAATCCTTAACGCAAACCGCTGACTACCAAAATATTTTTCTTTAAAATTTGTTTATTTCAATTTATATTCTACATTTGTAGAGCAATGTTTTAATCTGTAGAAATGAAAATCCAAAATCAGTATATAATAATCATCATTCTTTTTTGCATAAGCTTGACTAGCTGCAAAATCAATCAAACTAAAAACGGATTAAGAACAGGTAAATGGATACAAACAAAAAAATTCATGAACATCGAATCCGTCGCGACAGGAAGGTACAAAAAAGGAGAAAAAATTGGAACTTGGAAAGAGTTTATGAGTGATAGATTGCTTTCAAAAGAAAAGTATAAAAAAACAGTTGCCATATGATTAAATACCACAATACAGGAAAAATTCAACAAATAGGATTTTCAAAAAAACAGGTAATCGAATCAAAAATAGAATGGCTGCCCACAGGAGAATGGACATTTTACGACTCCGAAGGAGTTTTGCTAGGAACCAAAATCTATGAAAAAGGGATACCCATTCAAGAAATTTACACCAATTAAAAAATAAACATGCAACAACTCACAAACGCTGAAGAACAAGTAATGGAACACCTTTGGAAACTCGAGAAAGCCTTCATGAAAGACTTGCTTGAAGCCTATCCGAAACCAAAACCAGCAACCACAACCATCGCTACTTTATTAAAAAGAATGATCGACAAGCAATTTGTAGCCTACACCGAATTTGGGAACTCACGAGAATATTATCCTTTGGTTAAAAAAACCGACTATTTCTCGAAACACGTCAACGGATTGATTAGTAACTTTTTCAACAATTCGGCATCACAATTTGCATCTTTCTTTACTACCGAAACCAATTTGTCTCAAACAGAACTGGAAGATCTCAAAAAAATAATAGACAGTGAAATTCTAAAAAAGAAAAAATGAGCGACTTTCTAATCAAATCGACAATTACTTTATTCGTGCTATTGGTAGTATATTATTTGTTTTTAGAAAAAGAAAAAATACATACATTCAATAGGTTTTACTTGTTGTTCAGTCTTGTTTTTTCGATAGTACTTCCATTCATAACCATCGAAGTGATTCAGGAAATAGCACAACCTACAGTCAATCCGGGAAATATCCAAATACTGCAAGGAAACACTTTACTACTTGAAGAAACTAACTATCTAGCAATAGGATTATGGAGTTTATATGCGGTAATAACACTCGTTTTGGTGATACGTTTTCTCAGTAATATCAATACCATTTCGACTAAAATGAAGTCGGATACAGCAATTGATTATAAGAATGCTAAACTGGTATTGGTACCCGAAAAAACGCTACCGCACACGTTCCTGAATACGATTTTCATCAATGAAACGGAATACAACAACCGTGAAATCGAAGCGGAATTGTACACACACGAGCTCACACATGTGACTCAAAAACATACGTTAGATATTTTATTTATCGAACTATTGAAAACCGTTTTCTGGTTCAACCCAATTTTTATTTTTTATAAAAAAGCCATTCAACTCAATCACGAATTTCTTGCCGACGAGAAAGTAGTGAACTCCTATAACAATGTTCCGTTCTACCAATCTTTGTTGCTATCGAAAGCGAACGAGAACCAAACTTTTTACTTGGCCAGTAATTTGAATTATTTAATAACTAAAAAACGTTTACTCATGATGACAAAAACCACATCAAAA
>JAYTBZ010000267.1:0-3338 GCA_043736705.1 Flavobacterium sp.
TGTCACGAATTTGACTTAAAAAATGATTTAAGACACTGTTTTTTTTGGATAAATGATGAATTTCCATGAATTTGTTATTATAAATTTAATTTGTGGAGTTTTTTTTACACTATAAAAGTATAAAAAGTATCTTTGTATTTCTAAAATCATAAAGATATGTTTTCAAAATTAGCTTATTCAGTATTTGAGCAAAGTATAAAAGATTATCATCAATTTGATAATGTAGATCAGCCCATAAATAATCCTTTCCCAAAGGATAAATTCGAACATTTGTTATACCACAAAAACTGGATTGACACTGTTCAGTGGCATTTTGAGGACATTATTCGGGATCCAAATATTGATCCTATTGCGGCCTTAACGTTGAAAAGAAGAATAGATGCTTCTAACCAAGAACGTACGGATATGGTAGAGTATACCGATAGTTATTTTTTACAAAAATACAGTCATGTAGTAGTAAAAGAAAACGCAAGAATCAATTCAGAAAGTCCAGCATGGGCATTTGACCGATTGTCAATTCTAGCTTTAAAGATTTATCACATGCAAGAAGAAGCCAATCGTGCTGAGGCGTCACAAGAACACAGAGATAAGTGTCAAGTAAAGTTGAATATTTTATTAGAGCAGCGTACTGATTTATCAACGGCCATAGATGATTTGCTGACAGATATTGAAAATGGTGACAAATTCATGAAAGTATACAAACAAATGAAAATGTATAATGATGATGAATTAAATCCTGTTTTGTATCAAAACAAGAAGTAAAAGATATTTTGAACATTAATTAATTGTCCAAAAAGATCCAACATATAGCCGTCATGAGACTTTCCGCAATGGGAGATGTCGCCATGACGGTTCCTGTTTTACGCGCTTTTGTAAGCCAGCATCCGCAAGTTAAAATCACGGTAATTTCTAGGCCTTTTTTTAAACCTTTTTTTAACGGAATTCCTAATCTAGATTTTTTTACCTTCGATGAAAAAGAGAGGCATAAAGGTTTTCTAGGTTTGTTGCGTTTGTTCCAAGATTTAAAAATTTTAGAGATCGATGCTTTTGCAGATTTGCACAATGTTTTGCGATCTAAAATTATTCGAAATCTTTTTGCTTTCAGCGGAAAAAAAACAGCTGAGGTAGATAAAGGAAGAGCCGATAAAAAAGCATTAACTCAAGCAGAAAATAAAATTTTTAAACAATTACCCACCATGTTTGAAAGGCATGTTAAAGTGTTTGAAGAGCTAGGTTTTACTGTTAATTTATCTCAGCCAGTTTTTCCTGAAAAAGCAATTTTGAGCCCAGAAATTCTAGTGATAATTGGAGAAACAAATCAGAAACTAATAGGAGTTGCACCTTTTGCACAATACGATGCTAAAGTTTATCCCTTAGATCTAATGCAGGAAGTGATTGATACATTAGCTTTAAATGCAACCAATACTATTTTACTTTTTGGCGGTGGTAAAATGGAAATCGAACAACTTGATTTTCTAACTGCTGACAAAAAGAACGTAATTAATATGGCGGGAAAACTCAAGTTGCAACAAGAATTGCAGCTTATTAGTAATCTGGACGTTATGTTGTCTATGGATTCCGGGAACGCGCATGTTGCCGCTATGTTTGGCGTAAAAGTCATCACGCTTTGGGGAGCCACACATCCATATGCTGGTTTTTCGCCATTTAATCAGCCACTAGAAAATGCTTTGGTTTCCGATAGAAATCAGTTTCCAAAAATACCAACTTCGGTATACGGCAATAAAAAAGTGGTAGGTTATGAACAGGCAATGCGAACTATTCCTGTTGAGGAAATAGTTTTAAAAATAATAAATTTTATTTAAACCATTAACAAATATAAGTTGTGGTGCAACTTAATTATGTAATTGTTTTAATTGTTTTTCTAACAATAAAACTTGGCAAAATTTGAAGTATTTCACCTGAAAACTTAATGTTTCCGAGTTTCTTGCTACTCAGGAAAAGGATGTATTAAATGGTATCGATTACTAGATTTTACAGAATAAATCAAATTAAGTAAAACTTTCATTGAGATTTGTTAGTTTGTTTTTTTATAATTTTTGTTGACTAAATTCCAATAAATCATCTCATTTTCAACGCATATCTCTGTGAAATTAAATTTATTTAGAAGATTAATTGAACTACTATTTGTGGTCAAACAATTTGCTGTAATTTCTTTTATTTTTTCGTTGTAAAAAGCCCATTTTATTATTTCTCGTACTGATTCTTCTGCGAAACCTTTTCGTCTTTCCTCCTTAATAATACCATACCCAATATCAATATTTTCGTCTTTATCGTTAAATCCTTTAAACCCTAAATCTCCGATTATTTCCAACGTGTCTTTCTTGATTATCATCCAAGATTCAAAACCTGTTGGAGAACCTACTTTGGTTAAATTATTAATAATTCTAGGCAAAGTCTCTAATACATCCATGTCTGGCCAACTTTTCCCTTTTTGATAGTTCCATTTTTCTAAATCACTAAAATCATTGTTTAAAATGTTTTGACAAAATGGAATTGTAAAAGGTTTAAGTATTAAATTTTTAGTTATTAGTTGTTCAATTTCAATTTTATTAATTTTCATGTTTTTAATGCAAGATGATCAAGGTAAATAAATATACTGTCTTACCTTTCAAGATTTATAGAAGCTTAGATTTTAATATCACATTATTCTACTAATGTACTAAAATCCCAACTTCCCTAAAACAAAAAAACTTCCCTTTTCAGAGAAGTTTTCGTTATCTTAATAAACTGTTCTTAAACATCATCATAATCTACATAAATACTTTCTGATGTTGGATGCGCTTGACAAGTCAGAATCAAACCATCGGCGATTTCTTTGTCGGTCAAGATAGAGTTTTTAGACATCTCCGCTGTTCCAGAAGTAACACGTGCAAGACAGCTACTACAAATTCCGCCTTGGCAAGAATACGGCGCATCTATACCTTGTTTTAAGGCGGCGTCAAGAACAGTTTGTTTTTGTGACATTTCAAAAGTCGTTTCCTCGTCATCCACCATGATGGTGATTTTTGAATGGCCGCCTAACGATTTTTCGATCGCGTTTTCTTTGGTAGAAGCTGCAAACAATTCAAATTTAATATTAGATTCTTTCACATTATGTTCTTTTAAAACACTAGAAACAATATTTATCATTTCTTCGGGGCCACACAAATAGAATTTATCAAAATCTAATTCCTTGTGTTTGTTATTTAAAACAAAATTTACGGTCGATTTTTCGATTCGACCAAACAAAGCAGGCTCTACTTTGGCTTGACTGAAAACATAATGTACAAATAGGCGTCCTACATATTGCAGTTGCAAATCGTGTAATTCTTGATGAA
>JAYTBZ010000268.1:0-7251 GCA_043736705.1 Flavobacterium sp.
ACTCTAATCTGTAAATGGAATTATGCACAAAGATCAAGAATTGAAAATATAATAAATTATAAAATTCAAAAATAAAATTGTAAAATTACTAGAAAAAAATGAAAGGTTTGTGTCTTAATTAGTTTCTAAAGATTTGTAATAGGTACACTTTTCTTTAATTTTTCGCTTATACTTTTTTAGGATATGGAGTGTTTTATTTTAGCCGCTTAGATGCTTTCAAAGCCTTCACTCTTAGGAAAAACACTAAGCGCTTCCATAGCAATTTCAGGAGTTGGAGCCGCTAGTTTTCTTAGTTTTAAATCCATCCAAGCGCCATCTACAGTGATAGTTGCACAAAGTTGGTTCTTATCATTTCTGAATTCATGAACAATCGACCACCGCGAAGCATCGGCATTTACTTTAGAACTTTTGGTGTGCATGAAAATGGTATCACCCAATTTTATTTCTTTTCTAAACACACATTCTTCCCTAAACAAAATAGGGCCAAAGCCTTGCGCTTGCATTACGCTCATCGTTAAACCAAGACTCTCTAGAATTTCTATACGATGCTGCGCACCAAAATCATAATAAGCACTGTGTCGAACATGAAAATTAGGGTCTAAATCAGACCAACGAAAGGATAATTCTTTGCTAAATGAAGCCATTTGTATTTTTTTAGTTGTTTCCGTGTTACCTTCAATTTAATAAACTAGAAAGTTTTAGGTTTTTTTGAAAATCGAAAATACAAATAAAAACCGACATGTAATAAGGATATAAGCGCATTTTAAAGAATTCTTAAATACATTGTGTTAGAAAAATTGCAGTTATCTCTTTTTTATTTTAAGTTAAAAAATAATGTGGCTTATCTTTTGCATTGCAGAAGTAGTATTCAATTTCGGATACTGAAAACATGACGATATATGAAAAAATTAATTTTTATGTTCTTGCTTACGGGCTCTATTTATGCTCAAAAACAGGTGTTTAACGTACAGCGGTATTGTATAGATGAGAAGCCTTTTAAGCCAAGCGAGTGCAATATTTCTGGTAATGAATATTCGTTTGTATTCCTTGATACACAAAAGCGCGAGGTGGTTTTCTTTCTTACTGCTACTAAAATGAAGTATAAAATTATTAATTCAGGTGTTTTTTCTTTAGACAAAAATTACACTACTTATACTTTAGAAAATGAGCAAGAGCAAGTAGAAATGAGAATAAATAAACAGCAAACCCGAATTGAATTTTTGTATCCAAACACTCGTATCTACTTGACGGTAGGTACTTCAACTAAGGAAGTTCAATAAAAGATTGAGCTTGCCAGTATTTCATGAAATAAAAGAAATTGTGGGCTACATTTATTTGTTCTTAATAGAACAATTGTAAATGTAGCGTGGTGCAGTAGTTTATATTTATGTAGAGTTTTTTATTTGGTGTAATCAAGAATAAAAGAATGCGGTAAAAAGTATTATTTTTTTGATATGAAATTTTTAACTGATTTTCATTTTGTTAATTAAAAGTTAAACCACTGAATACTATTTAATTTACAACTGCTAAAATATATTTTTGGTACTAAATAACCACTAAAAAACCTTTAAATGAAGAAATTTTTCATTTTAACAGCAATTGCAACTGCAATGCTGGTACCTACTACTCAATTTGCGCAATCGAAAAAGAAAAAAGATAAGAATGCAGTAGTAGTTTCACCACCCGAAAAAAAACCAGAGACAACAATTAAAGATTACGGTAAGATAATTACAAAAGATGCCATTTCTGATACAGGATTGTTTACAGTTCATAAAGTAGATAAAAAATATTTTTTCGAAATTCCGAATAAGTACTTGGATAAAGACATGCTTTTAGTAAGTCGTTTGTCTAAGCTCCCAGCTAATTTAGGCGGCGGCTATGTAAATGCGGGATCTGAAACTAATGAACAATTAATTGTCTGGCAGCGTTTTCAAGATAAAATATTGATTAAAATAAAGTCATTCAGCGCAGTAGCCAATGACAGTTTGCCAATAAGCATATCTGTTAAATCTAATAATTACGAGCCTACCTTATTTGCGTTTGATATCGTCGCGTTCAGTAAAGATTCTGCAAATACGGTAATTGATGTTACTAAGTTTTATGGAACTGATGTAAAAGCGATTAGCGGTTTATCAGCAGAAATGAGAGAAACATATAAAGTAAAAGGCATAGATGATTCTCGTAGTTTTATCAATACGATGAAAAGTTTTCCGATGAACATTGAAGTGATTCAGGATTTTACGTACAATGCGTCTAAACCACCGGTTCAAGAAGATTCAGAAACCATAAGTATTCAAATGAATCAGTCGATGATTTTATTGCCTGAAAAACCAATGCAACCTCGATTGGCCGATCCCCGAGTGGGATGGTTTACGATGGATCAAATTGATTATGGGAGTAATGAATTGAAATCTGATAACAAAACTTTCATCCGTCGTTGGAGATTAGAGCCTAAAGATCCTATCGCTTATGCAAAAGGAGAACTTGTAGAACCTATAAAACCGATTGTTTATTACTTAGATCCTGCCACACCCGAAAAATTGCGTAAGTATATCAAACAAGGAATTGAAGATTGGCAAAAGCCTTTTGAAACGGCAGGTTTTAAAAATGCAATTATTGCTAGAGACGCTCCTACAAAGGAACAAGATCCTGATTTTAGTCCAGAGGACATTCGATATTCGGTAATACGTTATGTGGCCAGTACAACTCGTAATGCAGTTGGTCCTAGTGTTTCTGATCCAAGAACTGGCGAAATTATTGAGAGCGATGTAATTTGGTATCACAATCATTTGCGTTCGTACAGAAATCGCTATTTGTTAGAGACCGGGGCTGCAAATCCAAGTGCTAGAACTTTAATTACCAGTGATGCTGAAATGGGTGAGATGATGCGAATGGTTATTGCTCATGAAGTAGGTCATGCACTGGGTTTTCCTCATAATATGGGTGCAAGTTGTGCGTATGATACTGAAAATTACAGAAGTGGAGACTTTACTCAGAAAAACGGAATTGCAGCCAGTTTGATGGATTACGCCCGTTTCAATTACATTGCACAACCAGGAGATACAAATGTTCGTTTTATTCGCCAAATGGGGCCTTACGATCATTATGCTACGAATTGGGGATACAGAGTGATTCCAAATACGACTTCGCCAGAAGCAGAAGTACCTACATTAGACCGATGGATTATGGAAAAATCGGGTGATATAACTTATAAATACGGCCAACAAAGCAGTAGTTTTGATCCGACTTCTCAAACAGAAGACATAGGTAATAACTCTATGAAAGCAGGTACATACGGACTTAAAAACTTGCAATATGTAGCGGCACATTTATCAGAATGGACTAGTGATGTGACTAATAATTATGAAGATTTAGAGGAATTGTATAAAGAGATGCTAGACGTTTGGGGTAGGTATGTAGGGCATGTAGTAACTAATGTTGGAGGTGTTTACGAGGCTGCTAAAAAGCCAAACCAAAAAGGAAGTATTTACGATATTGTACCAAAAGCAAAGCAACAAGAAGCAATGCAATGGTTGCAAGCTAATGCTTTTGCTTCGCCAACGTGGTTGGTAAATGTGAGCACTTTAAAAAATATTGATTATGCCGGATACACAGAACGTTTCCGAAATTTACAAGCTAGACATTTAAATGCAATATTGAGTTTTGAGCGATTGGGACGATTAATGGATGCAGAAATATTGGGTACTTCAAATTATAAAGCACTGGATTTATTGGCTGACATGCGCAAAGGCATCTGGAAAGAAGCTGGTTTAGCCTCGAATGTAACTATCTATAGAAGAAATTTACAACGGGCTTATCTCGAACGAATGGCGTATTTGATGAAAGATGAAATCAAGTCTGGTCGTCCTTCAGATTATTATAACGTTGCACAATCTGATATACGTGGATTGGTTCGAGGAGAGTTAACTACTTTGAAAGCGGCTTTATCTATTGCTAAAACTAAAGTAGTACAACCGGAAACAAAATACCACTATGAAGATGCAATCAAAAGAATTGAATTGATTTTAAATCCAAAATAGATTTATTAGTGTTATATTATAATAAAAAAAATCCGCTTTAGCGGATTTTTTTAGGTTAAAAATTGATTGAAAATTTTTTATTTTACAGCAAAATTGGCTTCAAATGTTTTAAATCTAGTGTCTAAGTCAATTAATAATTGCTTTTTCACAGCAGCTTCTTTTATGAAACTGTAATTGATGCTGTTGTATACATATTGTTTGATATCATTGTATGAAACGTTTTGGTAACGCTTGGCCAATAAAACATATTGTTCGGTCATATTGGTTCGCAAAATTCCTGCATCATCCGTACTAATAACTATGGGAACACCAAATTCTTTATACAAGGAGAATGGGTGGCGGTTTTCTTTTATATTTAAAATAAATTCGTTACTCACTAAATTAATTTCGATAGGAATGGAGTTCTTTTCCATGTAACGCAGTAGATTATAGGAATCTTTCTCATAAGCTAGATCTACTCCGTGTCCAATACGATTGGCTCCTGCGGTATAAACAGCGGCGCCAATATGCCAAGTTAAATCTTCGGGTAGTACCAATCCAAGAGTCAGTTCTCCAGCATGCATAGCATACTTCACATTTGGATAGCGATCATGACAATACTTGAACATCAGCATGTGCAACCAATAATCGTTCATCGCCGTTTCACCGTCTTCGGGAGAAACGATGTTTACACCTGCCATTAGCGGACTATCATTTGCCGATATAAAGGCAATCACCAAATTCTTAAACAAATCTACTGGTTCCATAAAACGCAATACAAAATTTTGGTAGCGCATGGTAAATTGTTTGTCATCAATTTTTAAATCATTGTGCATCTTGGCTACAAAATTAGTATTGAAGTCTTTAGCATAGGACTCCGCATTTTTATTAATTAAAGAATTGAAAACAGTATCCAATGATTTAGTGATTGCTTTTTCGTCTTTAACCAAAGCTAGTTTTCGTAACTTGAAATTAAATGATTTCAAATCATCTGTAATCATCGAAGTTGGAATCGTAGACAATTGCGTTTCGATGTAACTTACGTTTTCTGAAATAGCTCTATTTTTTAGTTCTAATAATCCTTGTCCAAAATTTCCTTTGATAGCTGGCTCAAACTTCATAAAAGATTCAAAAAATAATTTATTTGAAGGATAATCAACATAATTATAGTCCTTTACAGACCATTTTTGCATTATTTTTTGCTTGTATTTCGAAAGAGTTCCATCGGATTGTAAACTAGAAAATAACTGCCAGTTTCCCGTTGCTGGCTTTTCTTTACGTACATCCATCGTT
This sequence comes from Flavobacterium sp., assembly GCA_043736705.1. Classification (GTDB taxonomy): domain Bacteria; phylum Bacteroidota; class Bacteroidia; order Flavobacteriales; family Flavobacteriaceae; genus Flavobacterium. Next base: position 5,313 of record JAYTBZ010000268.1, read on the forward strand.
TCAACATTCAAATAAAAATCTTGAGAAATAGCGTTTTTTAACAATGGTTCTGCGTAGATTGAACCAGAGAAATGATGGTGCAAATCGCCTCCTTTTGGCATTTGGGAGAAAAAAGCAGTTAATTGTGCTTCATTATTTCTAATTTTTTCAAAATAGTCCTTTGTGGTTTGGCAATAAGCACTATTTAAGACTCCTACAAAAAGGAAAGTATAGAGTAATTTCATGTTTTAATTTTTTATAAGTATAAGTTTACCAAATCTTTCTATTAACTAAGGGTTTACGGTTTATAAACGAATGATTATTAGAATCTATTTATGGTAATTTCTTAACCTAATTTAGCGAACAATTTTATAAGTTTTAAGATTATTTAGAATAAAAAATTAGTCCAAATTTACTCATTTCCGTTTTCTATTTTACGCATTAAATAAAAATTTTATTGCTATTTAATACAGGACCTTCATCCTTATATATATAATTTTCAGAGCGAGTCATTTATATCAAATTTACGATATTGATTATAAAGAAAGTAAAATCACCGAGATGAGTACCATTGATGCAGTAAAAAAGTTTACAGAATGTTATATAAAACGTAATAAAACAGGATCTTTAAAACATTTTTATACGGATAGTAGAACTTTTTACAAAATGCAAACTAAGTTATTGAGGTATATATTTTCGAAAATCCTAACTATAAATTAGTAATAGATTGGCGGTACATTTTTATGAAAAAACTGCCATGGATTCAATATTTTTAAATTTTTGATAAATAAAAAGTATTGAATCTATGGCAATAATTGATTTGCTTATTTTTATACTGCAAACTATATTTTCATTGCTTCGGCAGCTAACCTTCCTGTTTTAAGCGCAGCGTTGATAGAACCATTTAGTAAGTTGTCTCCACAAAAAAATAAGGTGTTAGAAATTTTTATTTCAGATTTAGGAATATCATTTCGCACACTTTCCTGATTAGGTAAGGCGTAATCAATTCGATAGGCTTTTAAAAACTTCCATAAATTTACGGTATCACCATACCATTGTTTTAATTCTTCTTTCATGTTTTCAGCTAAAGTAGCGTCGTTAATTGTTGGAATACCATTAAATGAAACGGAAATGAGTACTTTACCTTTTGGTGCATACGCTTCAGAAACATTAGATAGAACCGTTAAATTATTGACCCATTTCTTTTGGGTAGAAGCATTTAAAAGAACAACCGCTTTTTTAGTAGGTGCTTCATTGGTTTCAAAATAGATGTTCGTAACCTGATGCGAAGTCATTTTTTGTTTTGGTAAGAACTGCTTAGTAAGATCATTTGCGGTTGTAGCCAAAAGAATTTGGTTGGCTTCAAAAACAGTTCCATCCGCAGTGGTTACCTTGTTTCCATCAACAGCTATTACTTTTGTATGACATTGAATACTCTCTTGCGGAAGCATGGCGACTAATTGTTTTGGAATTTCTTCCATTCCCAATGCGGGAATAGCAACATCGCCATCAGAAAACATTTTCATCACAAAATCAAACATACGTCGGGATGTTAGTAAATCATTTTCCAAGAATATCCCGGATAGAAATGGACGGTAAAAGCGCGCAATCATTTTTGCACTAAAACCATATTCGGTTAATTGCTTTTGTGTAGTTTGTTCTGGTTGTTCGAAAATTTCGTCGATGCTTAAATTTTGTAACCTGTTTTTCAACCAAAGGGTATTAATTTTATCTTTTAAAGTACCTACAGGAGCAAAAAGCGTTGCAAATCCCGCCGATGGTCTTCGGAAAGGATCTGCAATTTCAAAAATACCACCATCATACAGCACAGTGGCTCCTGGAAGCATTTTTTTTAAGTTTAAATCAGTGTAATTAAGTAGTGTTTGAGTTTCTGGATAGGCGGTCAATAGCACTTGAAATCCTCTGTCCAAAAGATATCCTTCATGTAAATCGGTTTTTA
>JAYTBZ010000269.1:0-3305 GCA_043736705.1 Flavobacterium sp.
ACATTTATCAATTCATTGAGTGCCGAAGATTTCAATAAGGGAGAATATAAACCCAAACGACCTTCAGATATGCAAAGAATGGCAGATATGTTAACCAACGCAGAATTAGAACCTATTATGACCGCTCCAGACGGGATGAAAGAATCGAACTTAGGTTTATTGGCGTATGAAAAACCATCTTCGGGTTTGATTATGCTTCGAGAACAGGTGTTAGGTAAGGAACGTTTTGACAAGGCTTTTAGAGTGTATACAGAGCGCTGGGCTTTTAAGCACCCCACGCCAGATGATTTTTTTAGAACGATAGAAAATGTTTCTGGAGAGGATTTAAACTGGTTTTGGAGAGCTTGGTTCGTCAATAATTGGAGTCTAGATCAAGGGATTACAAAAATCAAATATTTAAAAAATGATCCTAAACAAGGAGCACAAATTTATATTGAAAATTTAGAAAAAATGGCCATGCCAGTAGTTTTAGAAATTAAAACCAAAACAGGAGCTATTAGTCGCGTGCAACTACCGGTAGAAATATGGCAACGCAATACGTCTTGGTCATTTAAACATGCTTCTTCTGAAGAGATTGCATCCATTACAATAGATCCAGATCATGCCTTACCAGATACCAATACTCAAAATAATGTGTGGACCGCCGATAAAAATGAGTTGGAAAAAGCAGTTATTTTAGATGCTTACCTTGGACGTTTTTCAAGCAAACAGATTCCAATAGAAATCACTTTAACAGATGAAAATGGGAATCTTACCGGGATTGCTACAGATCAACCCACGCTTACTTTTGAATCGATAGGTACAGATAAATTTAGTTATTCACCAGCAGGAATTGAAATTCATTTTAAAGAAACCAAAAATGAGTTTACTCTTAAGGTAAATGGACAAGAATTTTTATTCAATAAAATTTAAGCAAAACATCTTTTTGAAGTAGTCCACTACTCTATCTATTTACTACTATCAAAAAAATCATCCACTACATGTGGATGATTTTTTTTACATTTGTATAGACATAAATTAAAGTATTATGAAAAAGTATACGCTGCTGGTCCTGCTGTTTATCATAACTACTTTGGCATTTGGCCAAAAGAAAGACAAAATCAAAGGTTCAAAAATAATAACAACTGAACAAAGAAGAATCGCTGACTTTGAATCACTTATAGTTGAAGACAACCTAGAAGTATATTTAGAAAGAGGGGAAAGAGCAGAACTAAAAATCGAAGCCGATGAAAATCTACATGATATTATTGCACTTGATGAAAGTGATAATTCCCTTCGAATTTATACTTCAAAACAAGCTACTAACTTCAAAAAATTAATTGTCAGAATAACGTATACAAGCGATCTAAAATCAATTACCTCTAAAAACGAAACTACGGTAACCGCCATTCAAGAAATTTTATTAAAGGATTTTGTTGTAAAAGTGCAGGATGCATCCCAATTATTTTTGAATGTGAATGCTACGAATTTTGTCCTTCAATCTGATAACAAATCAAAAACAGAACTTAACTTAAAATCCGAAAACACAACTATTGAATTAAGTAAAAATAGTTCTTTGAAAGCCTTAATCAATACTACTATTCTCAAAGTAGATATGTACCAAAAATCAGACGCTGCTATCGAAGGCGAGGCTACTAATGCTATTATTAGATTGGATAATAATGCAAACTTAGTAGCTAATAAATTATCCTTAAAAAATGCAGACGTGACGACCGAAAGTTATTCCAACTGCAATATAAATGTGATGACTAGTGTAATAATTGATGCTTCCAATAAATCAGAAATTAAATTGGTAGGTGCGCCAAAAATCGAAATTAGAAAATTTTCGGATGAAGCTAAGTTGATCAAAAATTTGAAATAGAAAATGTTATGTCTAACCTTTTCAAAAATTTTAGAGACTTTGTAACACTATCTTAAACAAAAGAAAAGTCCCAATTGCTATTGCAAATGGGACTTTTCTTTTTATAATTGCCAGATCTTATTATTCCTTAGCAGCCAAATATCTTTCAGCATCTAGAGCAGCCATACAACCAGTTCCAGCAGCAGTAATTGCCTGACGGTACACATGATCAGCAGCATCTCCAGATACGAAAACACCTTCAACATTTGTTTTTGAGCTTCCTGGCGTATTGACAATATATCCTGTTTCATCTAATGTGATAAAATCTTTGAAAATATCAGTATTGGGTTTGTGTCCAATAGCTACGAAGAAACCTGTTGCAGGAATATCAAAAGTCTCACCTGTAGTTTTATTTAATGCCCTAACTCCCGTCACTACTTGTTCATCACCAAGTACTTCAACAGTATCATGGTTCATTAGAATAGTAATGTTTTCGGTTTTGCGAACGCGTGCTTCCATAATTTTTGACGCTCTAAATTTTTCGCTACGCACTAACATGGTTACTTTTTTACACAACTTAGACAAATAATGTGCTTCTTCACAAGCAGAATCTCCTGCTCCTACGATAACCACTTCTTGATTTCTATAGAAAAACCCATCACAAACAGCACATGCAGAAACACCTCCACCCATTTTTAAGTAGTGTTGTTCTGATGGTAATCCTAAATATTTAGCTGACGCACCAGTCGAAATGATTACGGTTTCACAATGCAACTCTTTGGTTCCATTGATCCATACTTTGTGAATGTCTCCAGAGAAATCTACTTTAGTAGCCCAACCATCACGAACATCGGTACCAAAACGTTGCGCTTGCTCTTGCAAACCCACCATCATTTCTGGGCCTGTAATTCCTTCTGGATTTCCTGGCCAGTTTTCTACTTCATTTGTTGTTGTTAGTTGCCCACCCGGTTGCATCCCTTGGTATACAACTGGATTCATGTTGGCTCTAGCTGCATAAATTGCCGCAGTATATCCTGCTGGACCAGAACCTATAATAAGACATTTAATTTTTTCGATTGTATCTGACATAATAAGAATGAATTATAATTTTAAGGTGCAAAAATAAGATTTAATTACGGTACAAAAGAGTATGTTGCATCAGTTTTAATTATTTTGGAATAAAAAAATCCCTTCTGCAGAAAGAGAAAGGATCTCAAGTCAGGTTGGCAGTGTTAATTCCGAAAACGGAAAATCGAACCTGCGAGCTTACCGATTTGCAATCAGGATGCGATAACCAATGCCTATTTTGAAAATAACGCATCTATTTTAACTTTACTTTTCCACTTTTTTATTTCCTTTTTCCGCAGAATTGCTAAAGATTTGTTCGTAAACAACTCCTGATAGACTATTTCCCAATCTTTGGCTCTTGCAGTAAATCCTTTATGAGCACTCAAATGACGACGAA
>JAYTBZ010000270.1:0-16473 GCA_043736705.1 Flavobacterium sp.
TTTAAATTTACTAATTCAATATCAGGATTTCTTGAGTGATATTGATGTGATTGCTGCAAAAGCAAAATACGCTAATAGAATCAATGGGATATTACCAACAATAACTGAGGAGCGCAGACTTTATTTTAGAGAAGCGTACCATCCTATTTTGTATTTGAACAACAAACAAAAAAACGAAATTACACATCCGCAAACTATTGAGCTGGATCAAGAAAACAGAATCATAGTTATTTCTGGTCCAAACGCGGGTGGTAAAACAATTTCTCTTAAAACGGTTGGTTTACTACAATTAATGTTACAATCCGGTATGTTAATTCCCGTTCATGAGCGCAGTGAAACATTTCTTTTTGATCGGATTTTAACAGATATTGGAGACAATCAATCTATTGAAAATCATTTAAGTACATACAGTTACCGATTAAAGAACATGAACTATTTCTTGAAAAAGTGCAATAGTAAAACTATGTTTTTAATTGATGAATTTGGTACAGGTTCGGATCCTGAATTAGGTGGTGCGCTAGCTGAAATTTTCCTAGAAGAATTTTACCATCGAGAAGCTTTTGGAATCATTACCACGCATTATTCTAATCTAAAAATTCTGGCTAACGAATTGCCTTTTGCTACCAATGCCAATATGCTTTTTGATGAAAAAACATTAGAACCCATGTACAAATTGGCACTGGGTCAAGCAGGAAGTTCCTTCACCTTTGAGGTGGCTTTAAAAAACGGAATCCCCTTTAGCTTAATAAACAGAGCAAAAAAGAAAATTGAAGTCGGTAAAGTACGCTTTGATAAAACCATTGCTACGCTCCAAAAAGAACGTTCAAAAATGGAAAAAACCTCTCAAACACTAAAAGAGGAAGAGACCAAAGCACGTGAAGAAGGAAAGAAACTGGAAACTATTAATGTAAAAATAAAGCAAAAACTGGAGAGTTATCAAGAATTGTACGATAGCAATCAGAAAACAATTTACATTGGTCAAAAAATTGAAGACATATCAGAGAAATATTTCAATAATAAAAATAAGAAAGAACTGCTTGGCGAATTTATGAGAATTATTGAAATCGAAAATTCTAAACGCAAAAAAGCTACTATCAAGGAGTCAAAAGCACTTATTGAGAAGAAAAAAGAGGTTATTCAAGAGGTAACTGTACAGGTGGAGGAAATTCGAAAGGAAAAGAAAGAGAAAAAGTTAAAAGTAGTAGTGGAAAAACCTAAACCCGTACTAAAAATTGGTGACCGTGTGCGCATGTTTGATGGAAAAGCGGTAGGAACAATTGACAGTATCGAAAAAAATAAAGCAACCGTAAACTATGGTGTATTCACTTCAAAAGTAAGTTTAGAAGCGCTGGAATTTGTGGAAACAGGAAAAAAATAGAATCACATAACAAAATACAAAAATGCTTAATATACCTAAAGATAAAAAAATTATCCTATTTGATGGCGTTTGCAATCTGTGTGATTCTGCAGTTCAATTCATCATAAAGCATGATACAAAAGATATATTTAGGTTTGTAGCTTTACAATCTGATTTAGGTCAAGAAATTATCAAACATTTAGGAATAGACACTCAAAAAACAGATAGTATAATCCTCTTTGAACAGGGATTGGCTTACTATTATAAATCAGAAGCGGCCTTTGAAATCGCAAAAAAACTAGGAGGCTTGTTTTATTTGGCTTCCATTTTTTCTATATTACCAACTTCATTTAGCAATTTTGTATACGACTATATTGCAAAAAATCGCTACAAATGGTTTGGCAAAAGGGAAAGTTGTATCATCCCAACAAAGGAATTAAATGCAAAGTTCTTAGAATAATTCATACATGATAATTATCATAACTTTTCATGTATAAGGGTAGTATTTTTGTTAAAACTTAAAACAAACATATCATGAAAGACACTACACTTTTCTCCTGGGACAATGGAACCTTTATAATGCTTGTGGTATTCGGTTTAGTAATCATTGGCTTGATTATTTCAGTTTTAATCATGATGAATTCAGATAAAAAAGCAAAAAAATAGCTAAAAAAAAGGATGTCCAAATTGGGCATCCTCTAATTATTAAAAATTATTTTGGCAGAATTAACTTCTGATTAATTTTCTATATTTCAATCGTTTTGGTGTTAAATCTCCACCCAAACGTTTTTTCTTATTTTCCTCGTATTCAGTGAATCCGCCTTCAAAACAGTAAACTTCTGAGTCGCCTTCAAACGCTAGAATGTGCGTACAGATTCGGTCCAAAAACCACCTATCATGGGAAATAACCACTGCACAACCAGCAAAACTTTCTAAACCTTCCTCTAAGGCACGAAGTGTGTTGATATCGAGATCATTTGTAGGCTCATCAAGAAGCAATACGTTTCCTTCTTCTTTCAAAGTCATGGCAAGATGCAAACGGTTGCGTTCACCACCGGAAAGCATTGAAACTTTTTTGTTTTGTTCTCCACCTCCAAAATTAAATCGCGACAAGTACGCTCTAGAATTTACTTGTTTTCCTCCCATCATGATTAATTCCTGACCGTCAGCAAAGTTTTCCCATATAGACTTGTCTGGATTAATATTAGAATGCGCTTGATCCACATAAGCGATTTTTACAGTATCACCAATTGAGAATTCACCTGAATCTGGTTTTTGCTCGCCCATTATCATTTTGAAAATAGTTGATTTACCAGCACCGTTTGGCCCAATAATCCCAACAATTCCTGCTTGCGGCAAGGTGAAATTTAAATTATCATACAATAATTTATCCCCAAATGCTTTGGCTACATTTTTGGCTTCAATTACATTTGTTCCTAAACGTGGACCATTTGGAATATAGATTTCTAAGTTTTCATCTAGTTGTTTTTGGTCTTCGTTCAATAATTTATCGTAGTTCTGCAAACGTGCTTTTTGTTTCGTCTGACGTCCTTTAGCACCTTGGCGAACCCAATCCAACTCGCGCTCTAAATTTTTTCTGCGTTTGGAAGCAACTTTTTCTTCTAATGCCATACGGCTTGATTTTTGATCCAACCAAGAAGAATAATTCCCTTTCCACGGGATACCTTCTCCTCTATCTAGTTCTAAAATCCAACCTGCCACATTATCCAAAAAGTACCTATCGTGCGTTACAGCAATTACAGTTCCAGCATATTGTGCTAAATGTTGTTCTAACCACAATACACTTTCGGCATCCAAGTGGTTGGTAGGCTCATCGAGAAGCAAAACGTCAGGTTGCTGCAATAACAAACGACACAAAGCTACACGACGGCGTTCCCCACCAGATAAATTCTTTATTGGTGTGTCGCCTTCTGGAGTTCGCAAAGCATCCATTGCAATTTCTAATTTAGTGTCGATTTCCCAAGCACCTAAAGCATCAATTTTGTCTTGCAAAAGCGCTTGACGGTCCATCAATTGCTCCATTTTTTCAGCATTTTCATAAACCTCTGGCAAACCAAAACTATCATTGATTTTATTGAATTCATCTAAAACTGCCATGGTTTCGGCAACTCCCTCTCTTACAATTTCGATAACCGTTTTGCTATCATCTAAAATAGGTTCTTGCTCCAAATAACCCACTGTATATCCCGGTGCAAAAACTACATCTCCTTGATAATTTTTATCAACTCCTGCAATAATTTTTAATAAAGATGATTTTCCTGAACCGTTAAGACCTAAAATACCAATTTTAGCTCCATAAAAAAAACTCAAATAGATGTTTTTTAGTACCGGTTTATCTGCTCCTTGATACGTTTTACTCAATTTAGACATTGAGAATATCACTTTTTTATCGTCTGCCATTTTTATAGATTTTCAGATTAATAGACTATTAGATAATCAACAATTATCTTTTTCTTTTATTTTTAGTTTGTGGTTTTTAATTTGTTACAGTCTTCCTTTCAGAGAGCTAAACACCCAAGCATTGGCGAGAAAGCCAACACCCACAGCTACAAATCCCCATCCTGCAACGTCATCATATCTAAACGCGCCTAATGCAATTAGCAATAAACCCATTACAATCATAATCAGGGTAGCCCAACCTAAAATAGTGTTTTTATTCATTCCCATAATTGTTGTGGTATATTATTTTGTAACCCTACTCATAATATGCTGAAGCGGGGTGCAAATATCGGAAAATTTTGTTCTTTAATTAAATATTTTATAAAGCATTTCTCTTAACAAATCAGATTGTGATAGTGCATTAGCACCTACACCTTTACTTTTAACATCAATATCTCGTAAGGCTCCTACAATTTGACTTACTTTTTTCATGGGATAATTCTTTAAAGCTACGTCATATTCCTTCATAAAAAACGGATTTATTCCTATTACCGCTGCTACATTTTTAGGATTTTTGTCTTTCAGACCATGGTATTTCAATAATTGGATAAAAAATCCAAAAACCAAACTCGTTGTAACCACCAAAGGGTTATCTTTTGGATTTTGAGCAAAGTTCTCCGCAATGGTGTAGGCCTTCAGCTGGTTGCGTTCGCCTAATGCTTTTCGCAATTCAAATACGTTAAAATCTTTGCTGAAACCAATATTTTCCTCAATATGTTTGGGAGTTATGGTACTTCCTACTGGCAAAATAATTTGCAGTTTTTCTAGTTCATTATTTATTTTACTCAAATCGGTTCCAAGAAATTCAACCAGCATTGCATTAGCCTTGGGTTCAATTTCATATTTCTTGCCAGCCAAAACGCGCTTAATCCATTCGCCTACTTGATTATCATATAGTTTTTTACTTTCGAAAACCACGCCATTTTTCGCTAATAATTTGGTTACTTTTTTACGTTTATCAAGCGTTTTGTATTTATAGCAAAAAACTAAAACCGTAGTTGCCATTGGGTTTTCGGCATAACTTTCTAGTTTGTCAATCGTTCGGATTAAATCTTGGGCTTCCTTAACAATGATAACTTGACGCTCCGCCATCATCGGGTATCGTTTGGCTGTTGAAATAATATCTTCTATAGTAACGTCTCGACCGTATAAAACAGTTTGATTAAATCCTTTTTCTTCTTCAGTCAAAACTTTTTCTTCAATAAAACCTGACAATTTATCGATATAATACGGCTCTTCGCCCATCAAAAAATAGATAGGTTTGATGTTCCCGCTTTTAATGTCATTTACAATTTTTAAAACCTCGTCCATTTTTTAAATGTTCAGTATTAAGTTGCAGTACTCCGTCTCAATAATCTAAAACTTGAAACTTTAAACCTGAAACCTCAAACTATTTCATATTTTTGCTTTATGCAGCAATTAAATTTTTCTACCTCTACTTTCCGATTCAAAAATAGCGAAAATAAAGTCTCTATTTTTGATGAAATTAGGAAAAAATTTATCATTCTTACACCTGAAGAATGGGTTCGTCAACATGTGGTACAATTTTTATTGAACGAAAAAAAATACCCAAAATCATTGATTAATGTAGAGAAAGTTTTAAAAGTCAATGGCTTGCGCAAAAGGTATGATGTGGTGGTTTTCAATTCCGATGGTTCCATTTTTATTCTCATCGAATGCAAAGCGCCCGATATAAAAATTGTTCAAGCTACTTTCGACCAAATAGCTCGTTATAATATGACTCTGAATGCTCAATTTTTGATGGTGACCAATGGTTTGAATCATTACTTTTGCCAAATGGATTTTGAAAATGAAAAATATCAATTCCTACATGAATTACCAATGTATAAAACTGAATAATCAAAAATTGTAATGAAAATAGCTGTAGTTATACTGAATTGGAATGGAGTTTTATTACTAGAACAATTTTTACCTACTGTTGTAAAAAATTCTGCAGATGCAGTTATTTATGTTGCTGATAATGCTTCTACTGATACTTCTATTGCTTTTGTAAAAGCACATTTCCCCTCCGTTAGAATTATTGAAAACAAAGGCAATCTTGGCTTTGCGAGCGGTTATAACGAAGCATTAAAACAAGTTGATGCAGAACTATATGCTTTGGTAAACTCAGATATTGAAGTTACTGAGAATTGGTTGCAACCCATACTGACAACTTTTTTAAACGAACCCAATACGGCTATAATTCAGCCTAAAATATTAGATTTTAAAAACAAAGAATACTTTGAATATGCTGGTGCTGCGGGAGGTTTTATAGATCAATATGGTTATCCTTATTGTCGTGGTCGCATATTTGACACTGTCGAAAAAGACCTTGGCCAGTACAATGACAACATAGATATTTTTTGGGCAAGTGGCGCTTGTTTTTTTATAAGAAGTATCGTTTTTAAGGAATTAAATGGCTTTGATGACGACTTTTTTGCACATCAGGAAGAAATTGATTTGTGTTGGCGCGCGTTAAATAAAGGGTATCAAATAAAATACATTTCAAAATCAGTTGTGTATCATGTAGGCGGAGCAACTTTGCAACAAGGGAATCCAAAAAAAACATTTTTGAATTTCAGAAACTCCTTATTGATGTTGACAAAGAACCTTCCTGAAAATAAATTATATTCAATTCTTTTAGGCAGAATGGTTCTAGATGGAATGGCTGGAATGCAATTTCTTTTGAAAGGAAAATTCAATCATTTTGTAGCAATATTGAAAGCACATTTTTCTTTTTACAATCTTTTTTTAAGTCATTATAAAAAAAGAAGTAAATCTCAGGAACATAAATACTATTACATAAAAAGTATCGTTTACATCTATTTCATTAAGAAAATCGTTGTTTTTAACGATTTATTTAGAACAAAATAGATTAAAAAAAGTAAATTTGTTTTTAACATTTAATTTAAATCAATACCATTTATGAAAAAAATAGTAATCGCCTTATCCGTATTAGCGCTATTATCTTCGTGTGTTTCTAAAAAGAAATTTACCGAACTAGAAGCTAGAAATAAAGAAACGCAGGACTTATTAAACACTGCTACAGTAAAATTAAATGCTTGTTTAGAGGAAAAAGCAGCGCTTTCAGCAACTGCATCCTTGTTAAAAGAACAAAATCAAGGATTAATAAGTACTTCTAAAGATATGACAATCTTATCTACAAAAGGAGCTGAAAATATTGAAAAAGCATTAGAATCTATCAAAGAGAAAGATTTAAAAATTAGCAGAATGCAAGATGCATTAACTAAAAAAGATAGTGTAACCCTAGCTGTAGTAACTAGTTTAAAAAGTGCTGTAGGAATCTCTGATCCAGATATCGAAATAAATGTTGAAAAAGGTGTTGTTTTTATCTCCATCGCTGATAAATTATTATTTAAAAGCGGTAGCTATGAAGTTACAGATAAAGCAAAAGGAGTTTTGGCCAAAGTAGCAAAAGTAGTCAATGACAAACCAGATTTTGAATGTATGGTTGAAGGTCACACTGATAATGTACCTTACAATGGTTCCGGAATTTTATTAGACAACTGGGATTTAAGTGTAAAACGTTCTACATCTATTATACGCGTATTGACGAACCAATTGGGTGTTAAACCAGAACAATTGATTGCAGCAGGAAGAAGTTCATACATTCCTTTAGTAGCTAATGATACACCTGAAAATAAAGCTCGTAATAGAAGAACCCGTATTGTTGTATTACCTAAAATTGATCAGTTCTACGACATGATTGAAAAAGAAATGAAAAAACAAAGACCATAATTTTTTTAAATTAAAAAAAACGCCTCAAAAATGAGGCGTTTTTTATGCTTATGTCTTACTAAAGTAAATAATTTTTTAAATTTGACCAATATAAAAACAAAAAAAGCAGGTCCTAAGACCTGCTATTATGTATCCTCAATTTTTCTTTAACAACCAATTAAATATAATTAAGAATAACATGCTATTATTTACAATCAATTTTAAATAAAACCAATGTAAATATAGATATTTCCATAATATAAGCAAATATTTTGCCAAATATTTAAATTTTACAATATATCCAAACTTCCTTTACCCTCTCTAACTACAATAGGCTCATCACCTGATAGATCAATAATTGTTGATCCAATATTGTCACCATAACCGCCATCAATAACCATGTCGACAAGGTTTTGCCATTTCTCAAAAATGAGTTCCGGATCAGTCGTATATTCTATCACATCATCATCATCGTGGATAGAGGTTGAAACAATTGGATTCCCTAACTGCTTTACAATTTCTAATGCTATCGAATTATCAGGAACCCTGATTCCCACCGTAGTTTTCTTTTTAAATTCCTTTGGCAGATTATTATTTCCAGATAAAATAAAGGTGTACGGTCCTGGCAAAGCTCTTTTTAATAATTTAAATGTTGGCGTATCGATTTGCCTAACGTAATCAGACAAATTGCTCAAATCGTGACAAATAAAGGAAAAATTAGCTTTGTCTAATTTTATCCCTTTTATCTTCGCAATACGCTCTAAAGCTTTTGTATTGGTTATGTCACAACCTAAACCATACACAGTATCTGTTGGGTAAATTACTAAACCACCCTCTTTGAGCACCTTTACCACTTTAGCAATCGCTGCTTCGTTAGGTTTATCTTCGTATATTTTTATAAATTGAGCCATTTGATTTAAGATTTTTGATTAACGATTTTTGATTTCCTGATTTAAACTTCAGTCATCTGATTTTAGTTTAATCAAACTGTCACTGAACACTGAGAAACTGACCACTTGCTACTATCCAATAATATCCAGTTTCGCAAATCGCAACAGTAATTTTTTAATTCCACCAACTTCAAATTTGATTTCAGCTTTTTTATCCGCTCCTACTCCTTCAAGATTCAAAACTTCGCCTTTACCAAAACGTTCGTGCATTACACTATTTCCGGCAACCAATTTATTATCAAACAAATTTGCAGTACCGCTAGCTGTTGTATTACTGCTAACAGGTTTCAATTTACGAATATTTATATCCGTTTTAGGTTCATTATCGGAACTATATTTGGTAGGGGGCGTTCCGTTAGCAGGTTTTGCCAGACGCAATCTAGATTTATCCACATCTCCAAAAATATCACTGTCAATCATTGGCTTAAAGCGGTAATTGGACTCGGCTGGTGTTAGATATTCTAAATACTGAGCATCAATTTCTTCCACAAATCGGGAAGGTTCGCTATCAGTCAATTTTCCCCAACGGTAGCGGGATTGTGCATACGTTAAATACGCTTGATGTTCTGCACGGGTTAAGGCTACGTAGAACAAACGTCGTTCTTCTTCGAGTTCACTTCTCGTACTCATACTCATTGCGCTCGGAAACAAATCTTCTTCCATTCCTACCACAAAAACATGAGGAAATTCCAATCCTTTTGCCAAGTGAATGGTCATTAGTGCCACGCGATCTTCATCACTAGTATCTTTGTCTAAATCGGTTGCCAAAGCTACATCTTCCATAAACTCAGACAAGGCGCCACGGGCCCCATCAATTTCTTTTTGCCCTTCGGTAAAATCCTTGATACCGTTTAATAATTCCTCTATATTCTGAATTTTAGCCATTCCTTCTGGAGTAGCATCTTTTTTTAATTCCTGAACCAATCCTGTTTTTTTTGCAACGTGATCGGTAATATAAAAGGCATCTTGATTTTGATCAATGACCTGAAAACTCTGAATCATCGTGACAAAATCTTGCAATTTTTGTTTAGTTCCCGAATTTAATTTTAAGTCAATTTTATCAATATTTTGCATCACTTCCCAGATGGAACGTTTGTAATGATTGGCAGCAATAGTCAGTTTTTCGACTGTAGTATCGCCAATTCCACGAGCGGGATAATTAATCACACGAACTAAAGCTTCTTCATCTTTTGGGTTGATAACCAATCTCAAGTAACACAATACATCCTTGATTTCTTTCCTTTGATAAAAAGA
Source organism: Flavobacterium sp. (assembly GCA_043736705.1). Taxonomy (GTDB): domain Bacteria; phylum Bacteroidota; class Bacteroidia; order Flavobacteriales; family Flavobacteriaceae; genus Flavobacterium. Next base: position 9,760 of record JAYTBZ010000270.1, read on the forward strand.
TAAACCACCATAAATGCGATACGGAATATCTCTTTTTCTAAGCGCATCTTCCATGGCACGGGACTGCGCATTGGTTCGATACAAAATGGCGAAAGAGCCATTGCTAAGCTGATTCTGCATCTTTTGTTCGAAAATCGTACTGGCCACAAAACGTCCTTCTTCAGCATCTGTCATGCTGCGGTGAACTTTTATTTTTGGTCCAAAATCATTCGCTGTCCACACTATTTTATCGAGCTTTACTTTATTCTTATCGATAATGGTATTGGCAGCTTCAACTATATTCCTTGTCGAACGGTAATTTTGTTCTAGTCTAAAGGTTTTTACACCATCATAATCTTTTTGAAAGTTCAAGATATTATTGATGTTAGCACCACGAAATGCATAGATACTTTGCGCATCATCACCTACCACACAAATATTCTGAAATTTATCTGATAAAGCACGAACAATCAAATATTGAGAGTGGTTCGTATCTTGGTACTCATCAACTAATATGTAACGAAAACGGTTTTGGTATTTAGCTAAAATTTCTGGGAAACGAGTCAATAACTCATTGGTTTTCAATAACAAATCATCAAAATCCATGGCGCCAGATTTAAAACATTTATCAACATAATTTTGATAAATCTCTCCTAATCTAGGTTTTTTGGCCATTGCATCGGCTTCTTGTAATTCGGGATTGTTAAAATAGGCTTTCACAGTAATCAAGCTATTTTTATAACTGGAGATTCTACTTAAAACCTGTTTTGGTTTGTATACATCACGATCCAATTGCATTTCTTTGATTATTCCCGAAATACAACGCACGGAATCTTGGGAATCATAAATAGTAAAATTGGATGGATATCCCAAATGATCGGCTTCAGATCGTAAAATCCTCGCAAAAACGGAGTGAAATGTTCCCATCCAAAGATTCTTGGCCTCACTTGCACCTACAATTTGAGAAATTCGAGTTTTCATTTCTCGAGCTGCTTTGTTAGTAAACGTAAGTGATAAAATATTAAATGAATCGACACCCAGACTCATTAAATAGGCAATTCTTATAGTCAACACACGTGTTTTTCCTGAACCTGCGCCAGCGATAATAATCATTGGTCCATCTTTTTGAAGTACAGGTTCTCGCTGCGCCTCGTTGAGTTGATCGATATATTTATGCATGAAGATTTTTATGTTTATGCAAAAATAAGAATTAAAGATGTAAAAATGTACTATTAAACGAAGCTAAAACCATTCTTTATTTGTTAAACCTTAGAGGGAATATAAGTTCATTTAAATCTGTTTTTTTTACGAAAAGGTCACTAAATAATAGACTTGGTTTAACTTATAATCTTTTTAAAATATTATATGTTAAAAAAGTTATTTAAAAAAGACATCGTATGCAAAACGGATTAAAGTCCCTACAACCACAACCAAAAAGAAAATTCTGATAAAACTGTTACCTTTATTCACCGCTAGTTTCGCACCAATCCAACCGCCAAAAGCATTACTAACGGCCATTGGAATCGCAATTGTCCAAATGATTTTACCTTTTAACATAAAAAGGCAGATAGAGCCAAAATTAGTAGACAAGTTTACCATTTTGGCATTTGCGGAAGCATGTAAAAAATCAAATCCCATAATGGCGATAAAGGCTACTACCAAAAAACTTCCCGTTCCCGGACCAATAAATCCGTCATACAAACCTACAACGAAACTGATAGCAATCGCATTATATATTTGGGTTCTCGATGTATAATTTTTCTCAATATGCTGTCCAAAATTTTTCTTGGCATACGTATAAATCACTAAAAAAGAAAGCACTACTAATAATAATGGTTTCATGAAATCATTGCTAACGTAAGTCAACAGTGTTGATCCTAAAAATGCCGAAGGAAATGCCAAAAGCATCATAATAGACAATAGTTTCCAGTTCATATCTACTTTTTTAAGATACTGATAGGCCGCAAATGAAGTACCACTAAAAGCAGGAACTTTAAAAGTTCCTATGACAGTTGAAACAGGCAAATTAGGCAATAAAATTAATCCCATCGGGGTTTGTATCAGTCCACCTCCACCAACAATCGCATCAATAAATCCTGCAACAAAGGCAGCCAAACAAAGTAAAAATAACACGTATGTTTCCATTATAATTTACAATTTCAATAGTCCAATTTAAAATCACAAAAATACTATTCGGTTTGATTTATTGCTAGTAAATAGAAATTGATTTGTTCCTAAAAAAGTATATTTTTGCTCTTATAATTTTATAAAAATGGATTCAACAAAAATCATAGAAATACTTGCTTATACGCTTCCTTCAATAATTACTGGCGGTGTAGCCTACTATTTATTTAACTCTTATTTCAAAGATCAGCAAAACACAAGACGCTGGTTGATACAAAAAGAAGTTCAAAAAGAAGCTTTACCACTGCGTTTACAGGCTTATGAGCGAATGTCACTTTTTTTGGAGCGCATTAATCCCACTAAGTTATTAATTCGCACTGCGCCTATTTCCCCTGATAAAAATGATTACGAAAATCTGATTATTGCACATATTGAGCAAGAATTTGAACATAATTTGACGCAACAAATATACATGTCAGATGAATGCTGGACAATTATTGTTACCGCAAAAAATGCGACAATACAAATGATACGAAAAGCAAACAGGAGCGAACGAGTGGATAGTGCAGACAAATTGCGCGAGGTGGTTTTAAACGATTTGATGGAGAAGCAATCACCGAGTAATGCAGCTTTGGCTTATATCAAAAATGAAGTTGGTCAAATGTGGTAGAAAACTAATTCTAAATTACGAAATGTTTTACCCGTTATATTGATCGCATGAAAATGGTAATTCAAGATTGGTAATTAAATTTATTCCTTTAACAATCGATTCAACTGAAATTGTTCAAATTCGTTTAGATTGGGCAATATTCTTTCGAAAGAAACTCTTATTGCTGAATTTTTTAGCAAATTTCGGATGTTATCTCTCCCAAATTTTGAAAATTGCCACATATGATGTGAAGTGGCATTTACCAAATTTACCAAAACGTCATCATTTATAATTTTGAAAACTAGTAGTTTCTCCAGAGCATTTTGTCTAATATTTGCCTCGTAATTTATAGATGAATAGTGTATTAATTCTGTTTCTAGAGCTTGTTTGTCAAGAGAATAATTTGGTGTTGAAAGTGCTAGTGTCAACCATAAAGTCCTTAAATTATAATCATTGAAACCTACCAAAGTTTTTGATATATCTAAATATTGAATGCGTTTTTCAGGAAAATTATTCCATAAATTATACAGCGCCAGTTCTTGTGTTTGATACGATTTATCGTCTAATAAAGTTTCATATAGCGTTCTGAAACGCTCAGGAATTTTATTTAGTGATGCTGCAATAGCTTGACGAACTTGTACATTTTTAGTTTCTAAAGCCAACGTTAAAATCGATTCTTTCTCTTGAAAATAATCTTCTTTCAATTGGTTTACAATTGCTTCTTTTACTGAAAAATGCACTTCAGACTGCATTGTATTTTCAAAGAATTCTTTTTTCTCTGATAATGGCTTACTCTTTAATTTCTCGACTTCAAATAAAACCTGAATGGATTTATTTTTAAGTAATAAATTATTGGCTTGTTGTGTATTAAAAACACTTGACTCAAGCCATACTTTACTAAAATTATCCAAATCATAGTTTGAAACTTTTTTTATTTCAGCAAAAAAATCTGATGTATTCACACTCTGAAATGCATGCTTTTTCAAATAGTTTGATGCTGCTTTTTTAAATGCCTTATCTCCTATTTCTTCGTGTAATACAAAAAGAGCCCAAGCGCCTTTTTGATAAAATGTCAACGAACTGGCTTTGGTATTCAAAATTGGAATGGTATCCGTTCGGGAAGCGTATTTCAATTGCTGCGCTGATTCGTATAATTTTGAGTAAAAATAATCCTCGCCATAAATTTCTTTTTCGGCTAAAAGCGCATAATACGTTGCAAAACCTTCTTGTAACCAATGGTGTTTTCCGCTTTCAGAAGTTACTAAATTCCCAAACCACTGATGGGCTAATTCATGCGCATTTACATTCGTATAACTTCTGTCTTCAAAACCTGTAGAATCGACCACATAACGCGTATTGAACAGCGTTGCCGATGTGTTTTCCATTCCGGCATACAAGAAATCTCGAACAGGCGCTTGTTTATAAATTCCCCAAGGATACTTCACTCCTATTTCCTTTTCTAAAAAATCAAATATCCGTTTTGAATCACGATAGGTTGGTTCAAATTTAGTTGCGTCTTTTGTTTCCAAATACATTTCTAAAGGAATTCCTGAATTTGATTTTTGGCTAATTTTTTTAAATTTACCTATGGCAAGCATCAGTAAATAGGAACTCATTGGTTTTTGCATTTGGTATTGCCAAAGAGAAAGTCCGTCAAGTTCTGTTTTAGATTTCAAAACTCCATTAGAAATTACTTGATACTCTTTATTGCATACAATATTCAAATTGAAAACCACTTTTTCATTCACATCGTCAAAACTCGGAAACCAATGACTGGTATATTTTCCTTGTCCTTGCGTCCAAATTTGAACATTGTCATTTGCTTCTGAGCCCACGAAATACATGGTTTGTTTTGGCTTAGCCAAATAGTGAAAAGTTAGGTTATTTTTTCCTTTTTTAAACGGAAATATGATTTGCAATTGTTTTTGGATATTGCGGTAATTAATTGCTTTTCCGTTCAGTTTTAAATCAGAAAATTCCATGTTTTGTCCATCAATTTTAATCGTGTCAATAGACTTTACAACGTCAAAAATATAATCAACATCACCTGAAACTGTTTTTTCAATTGAATTTACGGCAATTTTCCCTAAAACCGATTTAAAATCAACAAATTGGGTTTGTTGGGCAAATGTAAACGTGCATATAAAAAAGAATAGGTATTTCATTATGATACATTTAATACTTCGATTTTCAAAGTTACGAAGGTTTCGCAAACTAAACCGCCAAATTTTGTAAGTTTGACTCCAGAAAAAACATGAAAACACATTGAAAAAGATAGCATTATTTAACTGGAGCAGCGGTAAAGATTCGGCACTCGCCTTGTACAAAACATTACAAAATCCCAACATTGAAATTGCTTGTTTACTCACAAGTGTAAACCAACAGTATCAGCGTATTTCAATGCACGGTGTTAGAGTTGAATTATTGCAGCAACAAGCAAAAAGCATTGGATTATCGCTTGAAATTATGCTAATTCCCGAAATGCCCACCATGGAAGTTTACGAAAATGTCATGAGTGAAACATTGGCTAAACTAAAAAACCAAGGCATAACCCATTCTATTTTCGGGGATATTTTCCTGGAAGATTTGCGTAAATACCGTGAAGATAAATTAGCCGAAATAGATTTTGAGGGAATTTTTCCGCTATGGAAAATTCCGACTCTCGAACTCATTCAAGAGTTTATAGGCTTAGGCTTTAAAACGATTGTAGTTTGTGTAAACGAACGATTTTTAGATAAAAGCTTTGTTGGTCGTGTTATCGACCAAGATTTCATCAATGATTTACCTGAAAATGTAGATGTTTGTGGCGAAAATGGTGAGTTTCATACTTTTACTTTTGACGGTCCAATTTTCTCTAAACCAATTGATTTCGAAATTGGAGAAATCGTATACCGAAAATACGAGAAACCAGAAAAAGAACATTCATCGGATACCGCTTGCGACACGAGTGCTTCAGATGCATTTGATTATGGATTTTGGTATTGTGATTTACTACCACTTATTAAATCTGAAATTTCTAGAAGACAGCAACATTAATAGTGCAATTTTATTAGCGTGTAAACGTCATAATAAATTTTGTTCCTACACCCATTTCCGAATCAACTTTGATAGTGCCATGAAGCGCTTCAACTAACTTTTTGACAGTAGCTAAACCAATACCAGTTCCGCGATCTCCGAATTTATCTGTTGCCGCTGCTACCTCAAATAGCTCAAAAATAGATTCTTGGTCTTCCTTTAATATTCCAGGTCCATTATCGCTTACGGTGATGGTATATAAATTCTCCTTGTCTAGTATTTCAATGTTGATACTTGTTTTTTCTTTATCGTTGTATTTTATTGCATTTGAAACTAAATTAATTAACATCTGTTCAAAAGCTGTTTTATTAGTATTTATAGCAGTAACATTCGAGTTGAAAACAATAGAAACTTCAGTATTAAAAGCAAAAAGTTGTCTCAATTCATGCTCTAAAGCTGAAATATTTAGTACACTAATTTTTACTTTTTCTATAGTAATTGATTTACTAAAAATAAGCAAACTATCAATCATTTCTTTCAACTTGTCTGAAGAACTCTTAATTAAGTTTAATATTTCGTTTCCTTCTTGATTCATTACATCACTATAATCAGAAATTAAAAGATCACTTAAGCCACTTATGTTCGCCAATGGTGATTTGAGATCATGAGCTGCTATGTAAGCAAACCGTTCCAACTCTGCATTCGTTTTTTCTAACGCTTCTAAAGTTTTTTCTAAATTTAATTTATTCAATCGCAATTCTAATAACTTCATCGTTTGTTGAGACAATGCTTTTAAGGAAGCTATTTGGACATCTGTCAATGTTTTGGGCTTGTTATCCATTACGCATAACGTTCCTAGCGGAATCCCCTTATCGTTTACGAGTGGCACACCTGCGTAAAAAACCACGTTTGCTTCCCCAGTAACTGCTGGATTGTCAAAAAACCGA
>JAYTBZ010000271.1:0-7150 GCA_043736705.1 Flavobacterium sp.
GATATGGAAATTAACTTGCGCGAAATGTTGAAACTGAAAGACGAGTTGTACAACATTATTTCGCACCATTCTGGACAAACTTTCGACAAAGTGCACAAAGACAGTGAGCGTGATTACTGGATGAAAGCAGATGAAGCTAAAGAATACGGAATGATTGATGAGGTTTTAAGAAGAGGATAAAAATACAGTCGAAAGTCGAAGGTCGAAAGTCAAAAGCAATGCTAGGAACTTTCGACCTTATGACTTTATGACTTTAGACTAAAAAGAATGGCGAAAGAAAAATTAGAATGTTCGTTTTGTGGTAGAAAAAAGCCAGAAACTAATTTATTAATTGCAGGAATTGATGCTCACATTTGTGATAAATGCATCGAGCAGGCACACGGAATTGTTCTGGAAGAATTAAAAACATCCGGTAGTTCAAAACTAGTGGGTGATTTGATTTTGAAAAAACCAAAAGAAATCAGAGCGTTCTTAGACCAATATGTAATTGGACAAGACCAAACTAAAAAAGTAATGTCGGTTGCGGTGTATAATCACTACAAACGTTTGATGCAACAGCAATTAGACGATGAGGTGGAGATTGAAAAAAGCAACATCATCATGGTAGGACAAACGGGAACAGGAAAAACATTAGTAGCTAAAACCATTGCCAAAATGTTGGATGTACCGTTAGCGATTGTCGATGCGACAGTTTTAACAGAAGCAGGTTATGTAGGAGAAGATGTAGAAAGTATTTTGACACGTCTTTTACAAGCTGCGGACTATGATGTGGCCAAAGCGGAACGCGGTATCGTATTTATTGACGAAATTGATAAAATTGCCCGTAAAAGCGACAATCCATCTATAACGCGTGACGTTTCTGGTGAGGGCGTTCAGCAAGCATTATTGAAATTGTTAGAAGGAACTGTTGTAAATGTACCACCAAAAGGAGGGCGCAAGCACCCAGACCAAAAATTTGTAGAAGTTAATACACAAAACATTCTGTTCATCGCAGGTGGTGCGTTTGATGGAATCGAAAGAATAATTTCGAAACGATTGAACCGTCAGGCGGTGGGATATTCTACATCAAAAAATGTAGATAATATCGATAAAGACAATTTATTGCAATACATTATCCCAAAAGATATCAAAGATTTTGGGTTAATCCCCGAGATTATTGGTCGTTTGCCAGTGTTAACACACATGGATCCTTTAGATAGAGAAACCTTGCGTGCGATTTTGACACAACCTAAAAATGCATTAATCAAACAATATGAGAAGTTGTTTTTGATGGATGAGGTGACTTTCACGATTACAGACGAAGCCTTAGACTTTATCGTAGATAAAGCATTAGAATATAAGCTTGGTGCTCGTGGATTACGTTCATTATGCGAAGCCATTTTAACAGACGCGATGTATGAATTACCAAGTTCTGACAATAAAGTATTAGAAATTGATGTAGATTACGCTAAAGAAACATTAAATAAAAATTTATTGAAGCGATTGGAGATTGCATCGTAAAAAATACATTTTTCTCATAAATATAAACCTGTTCATTCATTTGAACAGGTTTTTTTATGTGGAATTTACACTATTTGTTATTGTTTGAAAAAAGAAACATTATTTTTTTTTATCCTCATGAGATTGTCGATTTTTGTCTTAATAAATCAAAATGGTATCGCATGCAAGTTGAAGAAAACGAGGTTATTTTATTGAGAGTTTCTGGTCAGGACAAACCAGGAGTAACGGCTGGTTTAACTTCTATTTTAGCCAATTACGATGCGGTGATTTTAGACATTGGTCAAGCGGATATTCACGATACATTATCATTAGGGATTTTATTCGAAATAAAATCCGGATCAACCTCAGGTCCAGTTTTGAAAGATTTATTATTTAAAGCCTATGAGTTAGGCGTGAAGGTTAAGTTTAGTCCTGTTTCGATTTCAGATTATGAGATTTGGGTTAAAGGACAACGCAAACAACGCTATTCAATTAATGTGCTGGGCGAAACATTGACCGCAGTACAATTAGCAGCTGTGACTCGGATTTTATCCAATCAAAATTTGAATATTGATGCTATTAAGCGTCTAACGGGTCGGGTTTCTATTTTGGAAAAAGAAGAATTTCCGCGTTCGTGTATTCAATTGTCTGTTACAGGAACTATCATTGATAAATCTTTTATAACCGCCAGTTTTATGGAAATTTCCAGAACATTAGACGTGGATATTTCTTTTCAAGAAGATAATATGTACCGAAGAAACAGACGCCTCGTATGTTTTGATATGGATTCGACCCTTATTCAAACTGAGGTAATTGATGAACTAGCGGAGTTAGCAGGTGTCGGTGTGCAAGTGCGCACCATAACGGAAGCAGCTATGAATGGCGAAATAGATTTTAGTGAAAGCTTTAAAAAGCGTATGGCTTTGTTAGAAGGTTTGAGCGAAGACGTGTTGCAAACCGTAGCTGAAAATCTGCCTATAACCAAAGGCGCTCATCGCTTAATGAAAGCTTTGAAATACTATGGGTATAAAACAGCAATTCTCTCTGGTGGTTTTACTTTTTTTGGAAAATATTTGCAAAAAGAATTGGGGATTGACTATGTACATGCTAATGAACTTGAGATTATCGATGGGAAATTAACGGGCAACTACTTAGGTGAGATTGTTGATGGTAAAAAGAAAGCCGAATATTTACAAGCTATTGCAGACAAGGAAGGCATTCATATCAATCAAACCATTGCTGTGGGTGATGGCGCCAATGATTTACCGATGTTGAATTTGGCGGGATTAGGGATTGCTTTTCATGCTAAACCAACCGTAAAAGAAAAGGCAGAAAGTTCTATTTCTAGTTTAGGTCTGGATGGTGTTTTATACTTGTTAGGCTACCACGACAGGCATATCGATATGATGGAGTAGGAGTAAATTTTAGAATAAAAATAGTAAGGCTATCCATTAAATTACATTCTGGATAGCCTATCTTTCATTTGTGACATTAAGTTACAAATGCAACTTTTTTGTTGATAACAATATTTTCGTATCAAAATTTTTAAGATTCCTTATGTTGAATTTTATTTATTAGATCAGAATAATATTTTATCTTAAGCAAAAGCATTTTTCTTATCAGTAAGTACAAATCAATCAAAATAATTGAAATACTTAATATTAACAGTGCTGGAACAAAATACTCTAAGTTTTCTATCATGATACTAATTTAAATTTTTGACTTTAGTGTAATTTATATCTCCTGTATTTTTATCAATACTAACAATAATTTCTTTCAAACGTTTCACGCCTATTTCATAATCTCCGATTTTTACACCAATGTTAATATATCCAGTAATGGTAATTTCTGCTGTTGTACCAGCGAGATTACTACTTGACTTTGTTACAACAAACGCAGTTTGTGACCAACTGTTTCCTGGGAGAAGAGTAGATTCTAGAAATGTCGTACTATTGGTTTCATCTAATGAGAAATTTGGACTTGGTATTATTACAATTTGAAGTCTTAAATCAAGTAATGGCGCTATTTTAATATTTCGATTTGTGATTTTTTTATCAACTTGAAAAGGTGTAGCAACTGAAACTATATTTAAATCCTCTTGGAAATTGATGAATTGTTCAAAATCACCTAGATTGTTGAATTCAAAACTCAAGTTATTATTTGTAAAAATATTTAAATTGGCGCTTATGGCTAAGTCGATCAATTGTCTTCCAAACGTTTTGCTCTCATCCGTCCAATTTTTATTTTTAACTAAATTTAAAATAAAGTTATGAGAGATTAGATGTTCTGCAGACCATTGAGTTTGTGCAGGGGTTAAGCTTTGATTAAACAAATTTATATTTCTAAGATTTTCATAGTTTTCGGTGGTTAATATTGGAGCAGAGATACCATCCTCATATTCATCGGGATTTGTTTCAGTAGTTGGATAATTTGCGGGATAACTACCACCTCCAGTACCATAATTATCTCCAAAACCACTGTAAATTGGTGGGCCACCACCAGTACCACTGCCGTCTGAGCTAATACATACAATTCTTGAAACAGTATAAACTTTTGGAGTTACTGCAGCTTCACATGAGGCCCAAGAGTTAATGTTTGAAGAATTATGCACACCTTGACTACAAGCAACCCAAATTGTTTCGGGTACTGATTCACAACTATTTGTTTTAAAATTTCCAGAAAAATTTTCGATTTCCAAAGAAACAACTGGATTTTTAATATGTTTTAACTGATTGTTTTGTACATCAATTTGTTCTTGTGCTGTTAAATCATATTGTATTATTTTAACTTTATAGCTTCCATCTCTTTGAAGACTTAAAACTAAATTTTCTTGTTTTCCGTTAGCATATTCTCTGTACATCGCGAATGTAAAAGAATGAAGATTTGAGTATTCAAGGTATAAGCCATTCTGAGTATCTACTATGAAATTGTTAATTCTACTATTATTAATATTGTTAGAATGTGAATTTAAATCAATTTGTTTTTTGTTAATTCCTGCTACGAGTGCAAATGCTTTTTTGTTCTTTTTAAAATCGTCAAAAGTTATTTTTTTTGATTTTATTCCTGCTTCTACTTCTTTAATATTTTCATTAAATGAGCTTTCACTGCAGCCAGAGAGGATAAAAAATATTACCAATAAAATAATTGATTGAATATTTATTGTAATTTTCTTCATAATTGGTAAATTTTTTTTCATAACAATAAAAAATAGTTGATAAATAAATTATACTTAATTTAAGCAGTGTAAATTTCCTATGTTTTTACAATTTATTTTACGGTTTTCATGTTAAAAAAGTAAGGTTTTTGTTAAAATTAAAAGAGTTCTAATTTTTTTGCAGCATTAACTATTGCAGTATCGCCTCCCTTGTCTTTTAAAAGTTGGTTTTTAATATTGGTTTTCCTTTTTTCGATAGCACTTAAGGAAAGGTCTATGTAGTTGGGCATGTCCTTAGTTTTTATTCTCTTGTTGAGTAATAGTAAGATTTGCAAATCATTAGCGTCAAAATTTAGTTTCTTTATGATGGTGTTGTTTCGTACTTTAGTAATTGTATTACTGTAAAAGATTGCGCCCAGCATTATAGATTGGTAAGCTGTTACAAAACCTGTTGCATCAATATCATTCTTTAAAATGAATCCTTCTGGATTAACTTCATGTACTGCAGTTGTGACAATTGCAGGGTCACTGTGCATGGTGAGTAGTATTATTTTACAAGCAGGAAAATAATGTCTTATGAGTTTAGCTACATCAATACCAGTTTGTAGATTTTTAGTTGGATAAGATGGCAAACTTATATCTAAAATGGCAACATCAAAGTTTTCTTGATCCCCGTGTTTTTCAATAATCCTATCATAAGCTTCTTGACAAGAATAGGCTGTTACAAAATTAATATCAGTAGATGCAGTTTTTGTTCTTGAAATTAAGTCTTTGTAGCAGTGAATTGTAATAGGATGGTCGTCGACTAAAAATAAATTTTCTGTAAGCATGAAGCGATTTTTTATTCAGTACAAATTTACTTTGTTAGAGTAAACTTACAAGATCAATAATGTATATTAACTTTTGTTTATTAATTTAATCTTCATAGTTACTTTGACACATTCTAATTGAATATTTTAAATGTAATATCATTTCTTAGAAAATTTCTTATCCAACTGACTCCAACTGCATACTTTTCAATTGTTCCAAATAATCTCTTTGGTTGGATAATCTTGGAATTTTATGTTGCCCACCCAATTTGTCGCGATCTTTTAACCAATCGTAAAACAAATTTTTTCGCGCTACGTTGATTAGTAGCGGGTTTAATGTCATGTTGTTGTAGCGTTTGGCTTCGTAATCGGAGTTTAAAGATTGAATAGATTCATCTAGTGCTTTCTGGAATTGTGATAGATCAGCAGGAGGATTTTTAAATTCAATCATCCATTCATGGGCACCTTTTTCTTTGCCTTCCATAAAAATAGGAGCCACGGTATAATCGACAACTTCCATTTGGGTTAGTTTACACGCTTTGGCAATAGCCTGATCGGTATTTTCCACCATCAATTCTTCGCCAAAAACATTTATGTGATGTTTGGTTCTTCCCGTAACCCGAATGCGGTATGGATTTAAAGAGGTGAAACGTACGGTATCACCAATCAAATAACGCCACAAACCAGAATTAGTTGTAATCACCAAAGCATAATTGGTAAACAATTCTACATCAGCCAATCGAATTACTTTTTGTTCTGGCGTCCCAAAAGTATTCATCGGGATGAATTCATAGAAAATTCCGTAGTCCAACATCAATAATAAGTCACTGGAATAATTTAAATCCTGAATAGCAAAAAAACCTTCGGAGGCATTGTATATTTCGTAGTATTTAAAATCTTTTTTCGGGAGTATTTTTTTGTATTGTTCGCGGTACGGCTCAAAATTTACTCCTCCATGAAAGTACACTTCCAAATTAGGCCAAAGTTCAAATAAATTTCCTTTTCCGGTTTCTTCCAGCATTTTATTCATTAAGACTAACATCCACGAAGGCACACCGGCAAAACTAGTTACATTTTCATTTTTAGTTTCGTTGATAATGGCTGCAATTTTGGTTTCCCATTCGCTCATTAGAGAAATTTTGTTACTTGGCGTACTGCTGAACTCGGCCCAAATAGGCATGTTTTCGATTAGTATTGCTGATAAATCTCCAAAGAATGTATGGTTATCTTCATAGATTTGGGAACTTCCGCCAAGACGCAAGCTTTTACCAAGAAACAGTTCGGATTCCTCATTATTATTTAAATACAAGCACAACAAATCCTTGCTGCCTTTGTAATGACAATCCTCTAAGGCTTCATTGCTTACCGGGATAAACTTACTTTTGGCATTGGTTGTTCCGCTAGATTTGGCAAACCATTTTATGGGAGTGTCCCAAAAAACATTTTGCTCTCCGGTGCGGGTACGCTCTATTAATGGTTGTAATTCTTCGTAGGTTGAAATAGGGATCCTTTCTGCAAAAGTTGCATAGGAATGTATAGATGCATAATCATACTCTTTGCCAAAAGCAGTATTTTTAGACGACTGAATTAAATCCAAAAGCAATTCTTCCTGAACCTCATTTGGATATTTCAAGAAAAGTTCGATCTGATGAATTCTTTGTTTGAGAACCCATGAAGCAAACGAATTGATTATGGTTAGTGGCATTTT
>JAYTBZ010000272.1:0-7134 GCA_043736705.1 Flavobacterium sp.
ATAGCAATGTATAAAGCGTTTTCTTCTTCTGTAGACAATAAAACTCCTTTAAAACGCAATACGTCAACTGCTTTTTGCATCAAATGCATGCACCCTAAAGCGTGATGAAAACGAGTATGATTAGCACCTGGATACACTAAATAGGACAACCCCATTTGAGAAATTCTGCGCAAACGTTGAAAGTACGGATGCTGAATCAAATCGTAGATTAATGCATTAGGAATGGTAATAAACCCGTAGATAGGATCATTAAATATTTTAAGCTTATTAATTTGACTCACAATACGTTATTTTTTTAAGGTCAACAAATATAAGTAAATTCCATTTCAAAAATAGAAACGTACCAAATTGCCTTAATTTACTATCCCATAAAAGTTAACAAATAGCCCAATAATGAGCCACCCAATACTAGAATAGCACTGTTTATTTTTTTATAATTAAAAGCCACCGTAAAACTGATCAAAGCAATTAAAATGGTTCGCCAATCTGCTATTACAGCGTAACTCATCTGAAAACAGATCGCAATAATTAACGCTACCGAAGCTACATTTACGGCATCTAGAAATGTAGAAAACGGAATTGAATTTCTCATTTTTTTTACCAACGGATTTAATAAGGCAACAAATAAAAATGAAGGCAAAAATATTCCAATTGTAGACACAATTGCTCCCATAATTCCGTTCAATTGATAACCAATAAAAGTGACCGATGAAAAAACAGGTCCGGGCGTAAATTGTCCTACCGCAATGGCATCGATTAAGGTAGCTCTGGATAATAAGCCTTTTGCAACAAGTTCTGCATCTAAGAATGCAAATAATACATAACCACTTCCGTATAAAATGGCGCCAATCTTCAAAAACACCAAAAACAAATTCAAATTAGTAACCGTTGCAACCGTTGTTTTAGGAATTTGAGATATTAAAAGTGGTAAAAAAGTAAGACTATTAAAATTTTTATTTCTGATAGTTGTAGTTAACAATGCAAAAATACCTGCACCGAATAAAATATAGATTTGATTGAAATTTAAAAGTGCCAAAATTAATGCTATCAATCCTAATATCCTCAATTCAACTGTTTTTAGAGACTTTTTTGCTAGTGGAAAAATAGCCATAATAATTATTGCAATAATTGCAGGTTGAATGCCATACAGGAAAGGTTTAATTTCTGGGAGTTGCCCGTATTCTTTGTACATCCAAGCAAAACACCCAGTTATTAAAACAGCAGGTAAAATAAAACAAATTCCAGCAACTAATAATCCTCTCCATCCTGCTCTTTCCTGCCCAATATGAATAGCCATTTCAGTACTATTAGGTCCCGGAATTAAATTAGTAGCACCCACTAAATCTAAAAAATGCTGTTCGCTCATCCATTTTTTTTTGATCACTACTTCGTCTTGCATCATCGCAATATGTACTGCGGGTCCCCCAAAACCTATGATTCCAAGTTTTAAAAATAATTTGGCAAGCTCTTTTAAAGTATTTTTTTCATTCATTCCACTCTATATTGGTTCAAGTATTATAAAACAATTGGATTTTTATACTATTAATAACAGCAATAAAAATAATAAATACTTTCTTAATTATAATTTCTAGATCAATAATTACTCTTGTTAATAGTATTAAATACTGATCCTGAAAAAAAATTTTATGTAATTGTTCTCAATATAGTTTCAAAAAATGTGACTGACTTCTTGATTTTTTCAAAACCCAATTTTCCAAATGATTCAAGCTCAGAAAGCGTCCTACAATTATTAAAAAATAAAATTTAGTTAAGAAATAATGTCCCAAATTTTGTCAAAAATTATCATAATATTAGCAGATAGCAGTTACAAAAAAATGTAATTTGGCACTTTAATTTCGTTCACTTGAACACTTGAAAATGCACCTTATGAATAAAATAAAAATACTTTGGGTAGATGATGAAATCGACCTTTTGAAACCACAAATCTTATTTCTAGAAAAGAAAAATTACGAGGTTACTACCTGTAATAATGGACTTGACGCCATTACAATATTCGAGGAAAATAATTTTGATATCGTTTTTTTAGATGAAAATATGCCCGGAATGAGTGGTCTTGAAACGCTTTCAGATATGAAAGAAAAAAAATCTACAGTTCCTATGATTATGATCACTAAAAGTGAGGAAGAATATATTATGGAGGAAGCCATAGGTTCTAAAATTGCCGATTATTTAATCAAACCTGTAAATCCAAATCAAATTTTATTGAGTTTGAAAAAAAACTTAGATCATTCCAGATTGATTTCTCAAAAAACAACATTGGATTATCAGAAGGAATTTAGAAAAATAACCATGGAAATGGCCATGGTAAACTCTTATGAAGACTGGATAGAATTGTATAAAAAATTGATTTTTTGGGAATTGGAATTAGAGAATATAGACGATCAAGGTATGGTTGAAATTTTAGAGTCTCAAAAAACAGAAGCTAATTCACAATTTGGAAAATTCATTGAACGCAATTATGAAGATTGGTTTGCTCCAAAAGCGGATAAACCCGTACAATCGCATACTTTATTTAAGGAATTAGTGCTTCCTGAACTCCAGAAAAAAGACAAACCCATTTTGTTTGTCGTGATTGACAATCTGCGCTATGACCAATGGAAAACTTTTGAAAGTGTAGTAGGAAATTACTATAAACTTGAGAAAGAAGTCCCCTACTACTCTATTCTTCCTACGGCGACGCAATATGCACGAAATGCTATTTTCTCTGGTTTGACGCCATTAGAAATGGAAAAACAGTTTCCGCAATACTGGAAAAACGATCCCGAAGAAGGGGGTAAAAACCTTTTTGAAGCAGAATTTTTGACCGCACAATTAAAACGATTGGGTTTAAATATTAAGGAAGATTATTTTAAAATAACCAGTCTAGCTGGCGGAAAAAAATTATCAGAAAGCTTCAAAGTATTGAAAGATAATGATTTAGTGACCGTAGTGTACAACTTTGTAGATATGCTCTCACATGCTAAAACTGAAATGGATGTAGTGAAAGAATTAGCCTCTGATGACAAAGCTTATCGCTCTTTAACATTAAGTTGGTTCAAGAATTCGCCTTTATTAGAAATCATTCAACAGGCTCAAAAAATGGGTTTCAAATTGATTTTGACTACCGATCACGGAACCATAAATGTAAAAAATCCATCGAAAGTTGTGGGTGATAAAAATACAAGTTTAAATCTACGTTACAAAACAGGTCGCAGCTTGACGTACGAACACAAAGATGTTTATGCTATAAAAGCACCAAAAAATATTGGCTTGCCTGCTATTAATATGAGTAGTTCTTATATTTTTGCAAAAAATGATTTGTTTTTAGCTTATATCAACAACTACAATCATTATGTGAGTTATTATAAAAACACATATCAACATGGTGGAATATCATTAGAAGAGATGATTATTCCGTTTTTAGTTTTTAATCCAAAATAAAAAAATAGTTAGTCTCAGTTTTCAGTTTACGGCAAAACCCTAAATTTTAAACTTTAAACAATTTACAAGAATGAATATCATTTTTTCTATTGACCAACTCGAAGAAGTTGCACAAAAAATTATAGCCGAAAAGCCTAATAAAGTAATTCTTTTTCATGGAGAAATGGGCGTTGGCAAAACTACATTAATCAAGCAATTGTGTTTAATTCTTGGAGTAACAGGCGCCACAAGCAGTCCTACTTTTTCTTTGGTCAACGAATATGAAGCTGATAACAACTTAGTATTATATCATTTTGATTTTTACAGATTAAACAAAGAGGTGGAGGCTCTAGATATGGGTGTTGATGATTATTTGTATTCTGGAAATTGGTGTTTTATAGAATGGGCCGAAAAAATTCCCAATTTAATTCCTGAAGTTCATTCGGTAATTACAATCTCATTGCTTCCTGACGGAACACGTTCTTTAACCCTAAAATAAAAATTTTGAACATGAACGTAGATCTTACTTTAGAAATCATTCCTTTTTCACCTGAATTAGCAGCACCTATAAAAATCTTAAACTTAGAATGGCTTACCAAATATTTCAAAGTAGAGCCCAAAGATGAAATTATGCTTTCGGATCCACAAGGGCAAATTATTGACAAAGGTGGATTTATTTTTTATGCCAAACACAATGATGTCATTATTGGTACCGTTTCTCTTATAAAAATTCATGATTCGGTCTTTGAATTAAGTAAAATGGCCGTTACAGATGGTGTACAAGGATTAGGAATTGGAACAAAAATGCTATTGCATTGCATATCCTTTGCCCAAGAGAATGAATGGGACAAACTGATTTTATATTCCAATAGAAAATTAGTATCAGCCATACATTTATATGAAAAATTTGGCTTTGTTGAAATACCCTTAGAAGAAGGTATATATGAAAGAGCAGATATCAAAATGGAGCGAACTATCCAGTAAAACTGGATTAAATTCAAATCAATTCAACAAAATTAAAGTTGCAAAATTTTTAAAACTTTTTGCGTAAATTGTACCCTTAATTTATAAACATCAATGTCAATTACTATAACTCCATTTACTAAGCAACAGCTTTTACCTCAAGAAGAAAAACTGGAAGTTGAAAGACAAAAAAGTGAACTTTTCATTGGTATTCCAAAAGAAACTAGTTACCAAGAACGCCGAATTTGCCTAACACCAGATGCTGTAAACTCGCTGACCTACCACGGCCATAGGGTTATGATTGAAGCTGGAGCTGGTCTAAATTCTAGTTATACCGATAAGGAATATTGTGATGCAGGTGCTGAAGTGACAAATGATACTAAAAAAGTATTCAGTTGCCCGATGATACTAAAAGTTGAGCCAGCGACTTCAGCTGAAATTGAGTTGATGAACCCGCAAACCATTGTATTGTCTGCCATACAATTAAAAACCAGAAAAAAAACCTATTTTGAAGCTTTGACCAAAAAGAAAATTACCGCTCTTGCTTTTGAATACATCAAAGATGAAGGTGGAACTTATCCTGCAGTAAAGTCTTTATCCGAAATTGCGGGAACTGCGTCCATCCTTATTGCAGCTGAGTTAATGATTACGAATGAATTTGGTAAAGGACTTTTATTTGGTAACATAACAGGAGTTCCTCCTACTGATGTAGTTATAATTGGTGCAGGAACAGTAGGCGAATTTGCCGCTAAAACTGCCATTGGTTTAGGTGCAAATGTCAAGGTATTCGATAATTCCATCACCAAATTACGCCGATTACAAAATAATTTGAACCAACGAATTTTTACTTCTACAATACAACCAAAAGCCTTATTAAAAGCCTTGAGACGATGTGATGTGGCGATTGGAGCCATGCGAGGAAAAGATCGTTGCCCTGTTGTTGTTACAGAAACCATGGTTGAAAACATGAAAAACGGCGCAGTAATTGTGGATGTAAGCATCGATACTGGCGGTTGTTTTGAAACTTCAGAAGTAACCTCACACGAAAAACCTACATTTATAAAAAGTAATGTTTTACACTACTGCGTACCCAATATTCCCTCTCGCTATTCTAAAACTGCCTCCTTATCCATCAGCAATATCATAACGCCTTATTTGTTGCAAATAGCAGCAGATGGTGGTATCGAAAGTGCTATTCGTTGCGATAAAGGATTAAAAAATGGGGTGTACATGTACCACGGAATCTTGACCAATAGCGCCATAGGTGATTGGTTTGACTTGCCTAACAACGACATCAATTTGATTGTTTTTTAAGAAAACTTTCAGCTACCTTTGCAAAAAATTTAATTCATGAAATTCATACATCGTTTTGCTTATTATTTGGTAGGTTTGGTTATCGGTTTGTTTTTTGTAGCCTTAGTTTTCAGTGGTAAAGATACCCGCTGTAACTATTTCCCCAATGCAAGAGTTTTGAATGATTTAAGGAACAAACCCTTCTATTACTCCGATAAAGCTTCTATAATATTAGCTGAAAAATGGATTGATACTGCTGATATAAAAAATACCTTGCAATTTGGTGATGTAGATTTTGACAACAGTAATATCGATTTAAAAAAAGGTAAATTATATATCATTGAGGGTAAAACAATCAAAAACCAAGAGGTAACTTTAAAAGTTATTAATTATTCCGATAAAGCCGTTTTAGAGGAAATTATTAAAAAATAAATATTCTAATTCGAATAGTATTAGACTATAATTTACTTTTTTTAATTCACTTTTGGGCATGCTCCTCCGCAAAAGCTTCGGGTCCTGCTGTTCGTTCCCGCTTTTTATTCCAGGCCAAAAGGCCTTTCCTAAAAGAGCTCCACTGCCATCAGTCACGCAAAGTAGTATACGATTAGGGAAATTACTTTTGTTAGATTTTTTCAATCCAATCTATAGCTCCTTTGTTGTGTTGTTCTAAGTACACATTTGTTTTATTAAAATGCTTATTTCCAAACCACTTTCCTTGATTGGCGCTTAATGGCGAAGGATGTCCAGATTCTAAAACCAAATGTTTGTTTCGGTCGATTTTAAGTCCTTTTTTGTGGGCAAAACCTCCCCAAAGCAAAAATACAACATGCTCCATCTCCTCAGAAATTTTCTGTATCACAGCATCCGTAAAAAGATTCCACTTTAAGTGTTTGTGGCTGTTAGCAGTATCTTCTCTAACCGTCAAGGAGGCATTTAACAATAAAACGCCCTGCTTAGCCCAAGCCTCTATATTCCCAGAAGTAGGTATGAAAATAGTACCTAAATCATCGCTCATTTCTCGAAAAATATTACGCAAAGACGGCGGAATTCGAATACCGTCATTCACAGAGAAACACAAACCATTTGCTTCTCCTTTGCCATGATAGGGATCTTGACCAATGATAACAACCTTTACATCTTTGAAGCTGCAAAAGTTCAACGCATTAAAAATCAATTCTTTCGGAGGATAACACGTATGGTTTTTATATTCCTCATCAACAGATTCCATCAATTCCTGAAAATAGGTTTTTTTGATTTCATCCGATAAAATAGTTTGCCAAGTGGGAATGAGATTGATTTGCATAAACTTGTTTTATATTGCAAATATACGTTTCAAATCAATTTTTATATCGTACAAACGACAATAAACATTCTTTAAAACTTTGTGAAGAACTGTTAAATAGTCTTAACTATTAACTATTTTTGTTTCAAAATGAATTCTACACCTAGATGATATCC
>JAYTBZ010000273.1:0-16280 GCA_043736705.1 Flavobacterium sp.
TATCTTTGCACCCACAATTGCGCGGATATGGTGAAATTGGTAGACATGCCAGACTTAGGATCTGGTGCCGCAAGGCGTGTAGGTTCGAGTCCTATTATCCGCACAAAAAAGTCCAAACGCAAGTTTGGACTTTTTTTATGGTAATGAGCGAAGAATTGATCTCAATTTTTATCGAAAAGACTTTTTAGCTAGACAAAAAAGCTTCTCTATTGAGAAGCTTTTGTTGTTGTTATAGTGTACTTAAGAATTGTGTTAGAGTAATTAAATCTTTTTCTCTAGATAATGAAATGCTATTGTCTTTAATATATTTTTTTATTTCACTTTCTTGTTGCGGATACATCAGTAGGAGCTTTGCTTTTGTATCTGGGAATGCTACTACTTTTTTATCTTTTGTTTCTAAATAATAGCTGTACTTTACTGATGTAAATTTTGGTTTATTGCCTAGTTCAAAAGTAGTTCGTGGTATTCTTCCTTCTGTAAAGTCAATTTTATCCCTACGCATTAAACTCAAATTATTTTTACTTAGTAATTCAAATAAATACAAGTACGACGGTTCGCTTGAATTGGTCTCTAAGTTTACTAATCTAAGTTTAAATTGATTATAGTTCATTAGAAAAGTATTGTATAGCGGATCTTTTGAAACAGTATAAATTTCATTTGGCGCCTTTTCAACCTCAATGACATCATCGTAAGCATTATACCTAAGCATCATTTTTGTTTTTACACCTACAATTTCAGATAATACAAAGTTTTTAAAGATATACGGGCTTCCTTCAACGTCTTTAAAGAAGGCTTGAGTATACTTTTTATTTCCTTCAATAGTACTCAAATTGTAATAAATTGGTGCTATTGTTTGATCAGTACCCCCAAAAGTTTGAGAAAATGTAGGAAAGCAATATGCAATAAACAAACAAATAATAATTCTTTTTTTCATATTTTCATTATTTATTTTATCCACGCATTTATTTTCATCTCTAATAATGCTAAAGGCATTACTCCCGATTCTAACACTTTTTCGTGAAATTTCTTAATATCAAATTTAGCTCCCATTTTAGTTTCGGCTTTTTTGCGGAGCTCCATGATTTTTAACTGACCAATTTTATACGAAAGTGCTTGTCCAGGAATAGCCATGTAACGTTCTATTTCAGGGATAATACTCGCTTCACTTTCGGCTTCATTGGCTAAAGAATATTTGATAGCTTCTTCTCTGGTCCAACCTTTAGCATGTAAACCCGTATCAACTACTAATCGAACTGCTCGGTGCATTTCGTTGCCTAACATTCCAAAATATTGATATGGATCTTGGTACAAACCAAGTTCTTTACCTAAACTTTCAGTGTATAATGCCCAGCCTTCGCCGTAAGCACCAAACCAATTGAATTTTCTAAAATCAGGTAGACTTTTGTTTTCTTGTTGCAATGATATTTGGAAATGATGTCCCGGAATTGCTTCATGTAAAAATAAATCTTCGTCACCATACATATTGTAGTTTGCTACATCTGGAATAGGAACATAAAAAATCCCTGGTCGCGTTCCGTCTGCAGTTCCTTGATTATACTCCGCACTCGCTGTTTGTTCTCTAAAAGCTTCGGTTCGTCTAATTTCAAATTTTGTTTGCGGTTGTAATGCAAATAATTTGTCTACGTTGGGTTTAATACGGGTGTAAATACTTTGAAAATTGGCTATAACCTCTTCTGGTTTTGTAAATGGTTTTAATTCTTTTTTGTTTCGAACCTCGTTAAAAAACTCGATTAATGTACCTTTGAATCCTACTTGAGTTTTTACTTTTTCCATTTCGGCTGTTAAACGGGCAACTTCTTTCAATCCTAATTCATGAATGGCTTCGGGAGTCATTTCAGTAGTTGTCCATTGCTTTACGTAAGCCGCGTATAAATCTTTTCCAAAAGGCAAACTACCTATTCCGCTCGTTGATCTAGAAGCAGGAAGATATTCCTTGTTTAAGAAATCAGCCATTTTTTTATACTGCGGAATCAGTTTGTTCTTGATCGTTGCCGTATACTTGGCCGTTAAATCTTTTTTGATACTTTCCGGAAAAGAGGCTGGCATTAGTTTTATCGATGAGTAAAATAAATTGTCCTCAATATTGGGCGTCGCCATTTCTGAAAATTGCGGAATTAGTTTTACCGTCAGTGATTTTGGTAATACCACACCTTTAGCCATTCCTTTTTTCATGTATACCATGGCTGAGTCAATCCATACCGCATATTTGTCCATTCTTTTCAAGAAATTGGTATAGTCTTTCTCTGTTTTAAAAGGTTGTGCGCCAGTTCCTCCTGCAAATTGTCCCATCGTAAGGTGTGTACCCCAAAATTGATGTACAGGAAGTAAATTAGTAGGTTGTTTAAGCAGATTTTTTCCAATCTCAACTTCCCATTTGATAATTTCATAGCTGTTTTTTTCCTCTTCTGATAAGTTTTCTTTCGAAATGGTATTTAATGCTGTTTGGTATTTTTCAAAAAAAGAGGCTTGTGACTTTCGGTAGCTGTCCGTCATTTCAAATTGCAACTGATCGTTGTATTGATTTTGACCACTTTGCGTTGCTCCCAGAGGATCCATAGCGTTTTTGTTGTCAAAATAGCTTTTGGTTAAACTCGTAAAATCTTGTTTTTTGTCTTCAGATTTACAATTAATAAGCAGCAAAGATGCTGTTATTGCGAGGAAAAGAGTGGTTATTTTTTTCATAGTTTAGATGTGATTATTGGAAAAGCTAATTTATCCAAAAATAATTAATTATTACCCAAATATATTTCTATTGTAATGCTGTACGTGGACTTTTTATATTTTCATTCCTTATTGGTCAAAAAAATCCCATTCGCTTTAAAACGAATGGGATTTAAATTTCTGTTTTGGGATATACTTAAAATACCAGATTTGAAAAAATCAATTTTTTATCCGTGATAAACTCTCGAAGCAATTATTTTATTTTCTTTAATTTCTAAGACTTCTGCCACTTGCATGTCAGCTTCACCAGTAACCGCTCTGGTATATTCCATAAATACGCGGTCTCCATTTGCGGTAAGCGATTTTACTTTGTAGTTTAAACTCGGTAAACGTTCAAAAGCATCTTTCCACCATTCTCTCAACGCATCTTTCCCGGTAACAAAACCATTACTTTCTGGTTTGTATACTTTTAATTTTGGACTAAAATGTACTGCATCATCATCGTATAAGGATAATAATTTTTCTAATTCTTTGTTGTTGAAAGTTTCAAACCATTTAAAAGCAATTGATTGTAATTTTTCGGGTGTCATATTAATGCAAGATTATATTTTTAATCAAAAAATCCCATTTCGTCATGCGAAACGGGATTTCCTATTTGTAATTTTAAGACGTATTAAACGTTTTTCAAATTGATAATTTCTTGTTCGGTAAGCAATCTCCAGTTTCCTCTTGGTAAATTCTTTTTGGTTAAACCCGCAAAAGAAACCCTGTCAATACGCAATACATCATAACTAAAGTGTTCAAAAATAGAACGAACTACTTTCACGTTAGCCGATCTTAATTGCAATCCAATTTCACTTTTTGCTTCGCCTTCAATATAACTAACATCTTCAACAAAAACACGATGACCGTCTAGTGTTAATCCTTTCTGAATTTTTTCTAAGTCTTCAAATTTTAAGTTTTTGTCAAGTGATACTTGGTAAATTTTAGATGATTTTTGACTTGGTAATGTAAATTTCCGAATCATATCCGTATCATTTGTGAACAATAACAATCCTGTTGTGTTTTTGTCCATTCGTCCCACTGCCCCAATTTTTGCAGTTGTAGAACCTTTTACCAGTTCCAATACATTACGATATTCCTGACCTTCGTCCATCGCAGTGGTAAAGTTTTTAGGTTTATTCAGTAAGATGTACACTTTTTTCTCTGGTGTCAATGTCGCACCATCAAAATTCACCACATCACCCGGTTTTACCATATAACCCATTTCGGTAACAGGAATCCCATTTACTTTTACAGTACCAGATTGAATGTAAATATCGGCATCACGACGCGAGCACGCACCAGAATTTGCAATGTATTTATTCAGACGAATTTCGTCTTTTACTTTCGGTCTCTTTGGTGCTTGATTTGGTTTTTTCTCTACTTTATCAGTAGCGATATCGGCAACTTTAGTATTTACTTTAACTTTTTTTGGCCCTTGGGCGCGCTTCTGCATGGCAGGTTTTGGCTTATTCGAACTGGGTCTTGAGCTAGCTGCTCTAGGACCACTTTTCTTATCATTGCCTTCCTTGTTATTCATAATATTCCAAATAATTTACTTCGTCAGTTCGGCCTGAATGGCCTCGTGCGTGCAAAGATACTATTTATATAGGTGCCAATCAATAACAGTCAATTATAAAAACTCTAACTGTCTTATTTATAAGCTCATTAATACTTTGTTTTAGTTTTTTGGAGCTATTTAGCTGCGCTGAATCTTCGATGTCCCGCTATCGTTTCAAATGGAATTCACTGAACTCCAATAAAAATAAAATATTGTGAAGTAATCTTTTATTTTTTGGCAGTAAAAAATAAAAGGATTTCCACTACTATCGGGGCTAATCAAATGGAGCTATTTGTGAGTTTTTAGGAAAACGTTTTCTAAACTTTTATAATACCAAAGCAGAAATAATCTAAACGGTCATCAACAATCGTTTTCCATGCCATAAAATACTTGGATTAATCAATACAATACAAAAAACACCTGCAACAATAAGGAATTTTAAAAGATTATGAAGTAACAAGAATTGTGATTTAGTATTTGACTTCCATAGGTAAATAAGGAAAAAAATCAACACGATCAAACAGAAATAAAAGTAAACGTCCATGTAGCCTACATCGTAAATTTCGATCAAAAGATAAACTGGAAGTATTGTCAAAACAGTCAAAAGAGTTATTGTTTTTTTTGATACTTCCTCGCCGTAAACAATTGGAATCGTTTTGTAATCGTTTACTAAATCGCCTTTAAGATTTTCTAAATCTTTAATCATTTCCCGAATCAGCAACAGCAAAAACAAAAAGGAGGCATGTGCAAAAATTACTCCAAGTTGCTGTTTGTAATTTTCAATTTCTTCAAATGGAATCCGAGTATAAAAATATAGAAGTATCGCAAAAAAAGGCAATATAGCTAATAAAGCAGCCATAAGGTTTCCTACTATTGGGTATTTTTTTATTTTATGGGAGTAAAACCAGATGAAAAATATGTATCCTGAAAAGAATAAAAATACGCGCCACGAAATAAACAAAGCCATTAAAGTGACAACGAAATTAAGTGTAAAATAAACGTTCAGTTTTGTTTTTTGACTCACTAATCGATCCAGCATCGATTTATTGGGACGGTTAATTAAATCTTTTTGACTATCATAAAAACTATTGATAATGTATCCTGAAGCGATCGTTAGCGAAGACGCAAAAACCAGAATAAATAAATTAAAATCGAGCAAAATATCAAGTGCTCTTTTTTCAGGAGCCAAAATAAATATAGCCGAAAGATATTGAGCAAAAATAATTACCGGAATGTTATAGCCTCTAACTACAGAGAACAAACTGACAATTTTCATCACTAAAAGCTTCTTTTGCCTGCTTAACATTTTTTAGTAGTTGTTTTTGTCAAGTTTTTACATTGGTATAGCAAACTTGGCTGTTTAAGTTCAAATTTAGGATTTTGTTTTTAAAATCAACTTGATTTTTTTACAAAAACACATGCATGAGAATTCTTTTAAGAGGATATTGTGAAATACTACCATTATTTAGAGAAAATCTATTGGAGTAATTTTCCTTTCATTTTAAATCAATTATTTTGTAGGGAAGAATCGGGATAAATTATTTCGCCAAATTCTGTAATTGGTAATGGCTTGCTCAAAAGAGTTTTAACGTATTTATTGTTTTTTGCATGTGAAATATCTTCAGGATCTAATGTAGAGGAAAGCATGAAAATTTGAGTATTGTTCTTAAAGTCTTCTGAAAACTTTTCATATGCGGTGAGAAACTCGAATCCATCCATTTCGGGCATTTTAATGTCTAACAGAATAATTAGAGATTCTTCAGGATTATGGCTAAGATTACGAAGCCATTGAATATCTTCTTTACCATTATTTGTAGAACTTTTTTCAGTTATACCCAATGTTTTTTTTAGTAATTTTTTTGTGACAATTTTGTCAATTATATTATCGTCAATTATCAAAATTTTATAATTGGCTTTCATATTGTATTGGTATCGTTACTGTAAATGTACTTCCAATATCCATTTTTGAGTCAACGGTTATGTTACCATTTAAATTTTCAACAGCTTCTTTTACCAAATAAAGACCTAAGCCGGAACCTTTCTTGTTGTTATTGGTTACAAAAAACATTTCAAAAATTTTAACTTGGTATTCTTTATTAATTCCAATGCCATTATCTTCAATTTCTATTTTGTAAAATTCCCCTTTGGTATAAGTTTTAATAGAAATATAACGATGTTCTTTTTTTTCATCAGAATACTTGATAGCATTTGATAGTAAGTTATTCAAAATAATCTTTAATCTTAAACCATCACTGTAGACTTCATCAACAGATAAGTTTTTTTTGATGGCAATTTCATTGGTTCCTTTAATGTAAAAATGTTGAGAAATGATTTCATCTATAATTTCATTTATACTAACAGTAGCAGCGGTTACCTTTTTTCTTTTATTTCGGGAATAATCGATTATATCTCTTATAAATTCATCTTGCTTATCAAGACTTTGATGCATTAAGTCTAAATAATCTCTAATTTCATCCAAGTCATCTTCTAATTTTACAATCTCTATTAATCCTTTTAAGGAAGAGATGGGTGACCTCAGATCATGAGAAGCACTGTAAACAAACTTATCCAGTTCTTTATTGGCTATTATTAAATCTCCGTTTTTATCATCAGTTTCCTGTTTGGAGCGTCTTAGTTTGTTAACCATTACGGAGTAGTAAATGCAGACACTTCCAATAATTATCAACGTAAAAAAGATATTGGTAAAAAGAAGGTAGGATTTAGTTAAACGAGTGCCTTCTCCCAGAGCATCAGAGAAATTACGCTGATTTATTGTTAGTCGATAACTAATGATATTTATCTGCTGGAATATTTTTTCTTTTTCGTTTGAGCTTAAAGTATTGGTACTTATTTTTTTATACGCATCATTTCCAATCGATTCCAATTGGTCAATTAATTGATCTGCTTTCTTCCATTCATTAATCGCTTTTGCTAAAAAAGAAACAGAGTGGAAATATTTAAATAACCAAATTTGATCATCAATATCTCTTTCATCATTTCTACCAGCTCTAAACCCGTCTTTTATTATTTCAACATCACGATTGTTAATTAAGCCAATTCGTGCATTTTTATCTCCTATGGGAACACTCAATTCTTCATGGAATAGTTTCCATTGAGTAGGATCTTTAGTAAATAAGTAACTAATCAGGTAGCGGGTGGCATCTTTTTGTCCTTTAGAATAATGAGATTCTCCATTTACATACGCTCGGGATGCGGACAATATTTTGATGGTTAGGTAGTTGACAATAATCAACGAAGAGCAGGAAATAATTATTATAATCAGTGGAATGAAAATATTACTTCGCTTAAAATTTTCGAGAATTTTATTTTCAGCCATATAATTTTTTTGTGGGTAGTGAGCAAAAAATCAGATGTTTAAAGATAATATGTTTTTTATTGAAATATAAGATTTGGTTAAATTTATTTAAATCTAATAATTTGATATTTATTTTTATATAGTTGTACTAAAAAATAATTTTTAATAAATAATATTATCAATAATCATAAAAAAAACACGAGTGTTACAAGGCTGCTTCGACCGGTTACATTCGTGTTCTCTAATTTGAAATTAATTGTTATACAAAAAGATTCAATATATATCAAATACACAAATTTTGCTATTAGCATAAATTTGTGGGAGTAAGAAATTTTTTAAAATTGATAAACGACTTCTAGTTTATAATCCTTCAGGGAAGCTTTGGCTCTTTCTAAATCTTCGGTAAAACCTAAGATGTAACCGCCACCTCCTGAGCCGCATAACTTTAAATAATAATCATTACTATCAATTCCTTGTTGCCAAATCCCGTGAAACTGTTCCGGAATCATTGGTTTAAAGTTATTCAAAACTACTTTTGATAATTTTTTAGTATTCATGAATAATGATTTCATGTCTCCGCCAAGGAAATTTTCTACACAAGCATCTGTATATTTTACAAATTGATTTTTCAACATGGCACGAAAACCTTTATCTTTTAGATTTTCCATAAAGATATTTACCATCGGAGCTGTTTCGCCCACAATGCCTGAATCTAATAAAAATACAGCGCCTTTACCGTCAAAGCTTTGAGTAGGAATTCCGGTTGCTTGAATGTTGTCTTTAGAATTAATTAGAATTGGGATACTCAAATAACTGTTCAAAGGGTCTAAACCAGAACTTTTTCCGTGGAAAAAACTCTCCATTTGAGAAAATATATTTTTTAATTGTAATAATTTTTCACGTGTCAAATTCTCTAAAACAGTGATTTTATTTTGAGCATATTTATCATAAATAGCAGCTACTAATGCGCCACTGCTGCCTACACCATATCCTTGAGGAATACTAGAGTCAAAATACATTCCTGTTTCAACATCTTCTTTTAAAAGCGCTAAATCGAATGTTACCAATTTAGGCTGCTCGTTTTGCAAGGTTTCTAAATACGTTACAAAACGTTTCAAGTGACCGTTTGATAGTATTGCTTCTTGAGAAGGATTATCTTCTCTTTTTAGAGCACCATTATAAAAATTATATGGAATTGAAAGCCCTTTTGAGTCACGAATAATTCCGTATTCTCCAAAGAGTAATATTTTTGAATAAAATAAAGGTCCTTTCATAGTATGTGGTAAATTAACAATTTGGGATTGATAATTGTAGATTTTAATATAATTTTATAGATCAACTTGGTCTCCGCGATTCGCTTCAAGAATTCCAAGGTCAATTTCTTCTTGTTCTTCAGGAGATAATTCCCTCCAAACGTCTTTTTTTTGTGCTTTAAAAATATTTTTTATGGCATCTATTATGGCTTTGTCATCAGTTTCCAACACCATTTTTATTAATTCTAATTTATCTGATTGAATTTCCATATTTCAGCTTTTTAAAAAATAAAGGTAGCTAAAAAACTCTTTAAATCAACACAGCACCATTTCCAATTTTGTCACAAATGTACTGACCATTTTGACAATAGCCAACTAATTCGTTCTTAATAAATTGCAAAACTTGTCCGCTAACGTTTTCGGGATACAAAACGTGCACATTTGCACCAGCATCCAGCGTGAAACAAACCGGAATTTTAGTCTTATTTCTAAATTTCCAAATCGCATTTATAATCTCCAAAGTGTTCGGTTTCATCAATATAAAATAAGGCATAGAGGTCATCATCATAGCATGTAATGTTAAGGCTTCACTCTCCACAATTTTGATAAATTCGTCTAAATTCCCACTTTCGAAAATAGAAATCAGTTGTTCCAAGTTTTCATGCGCTTGTGCAAATCGCCTTTCGGCAAAAGGATGGTTGTGCATTAAGTCATGTCCTACAGTACTCGAAACTTGTTTTTCGCCTTTATCAACCAGTAAAATGGTATCTTGAAAATTTTTGAAATTTGCATGAACTGCATTTGGAAATTCTACACCAAATAAATCTGAACTACCGGTGATATTTGTATGGTTTCCCCAAACTACTACTTGGCCTTTTACACTTCTACAAGCGCTTCCGGAACCCAAACGTGCTAATAAAGACGCTTTTTTATAAAAATACTCCTCAGTCATTGCTGGGTTTAATGCTTTTTCTAAACTCATTAAATTCATTGCTAAAGCGGCCATTCCTGATGCTGATGAAGCAATTCCGGAACTGTGCGGAAACGTATTTTCTGTATCAATCGTAAAATGATAGTCTTTTAGAAACGGCAAATAGATTTCGATTCGTTCTAAAAATTTTTGAATTTTCGGTTTGAAATCTTCTTTGGGTTGGCCTTCAAAAAGCAAATCGAAAGAGAATTTATTGTCATTTTGTTTTTTGGTGAAAGCCAATTTGGTAATGGTTTTACAGCTATTCAACGTAAAACTCACCGAAGGATTTGCAGGAATTTGATTGTCCTTTTTTCCCCAATATTTCACAAGTGCAATGTTGCTAGGTGCGCTCCATTGAAAATTGCCTTGTTCGACCGAATGGGTATATGATGATGGAATAAAATCGTTTACTAAAATCATAAATTTATAAATTTATGCAAAGATACTTTTTTTGGGTTATTTGTTTATTCGATTAGATGGTTAATCGTTGCAAAGATTTGAGTAAATTTGGTTCATCATAGAAAAATATAAAAATGAATAAAATCACTCGAATATTAGCTGTTGTTGTCACGTGTCTTGCTATTGGTTATTTCTCTGGAATTGTTACTCGTTCTGCCATTACCACTTGGTATCCCACTTTGGTCAAGCCAAGTTTTAATCCGCCCAACTGGGTTTTTGCACCTGTTTGGAGTATGTTGTATGTAATGATGGGAGTTGCCGCTGGATTGGTTTGGGACCGAATAGAAGTGGAGCGTGAGGCAGTTAAAAAAGCGTTGATTTTCTTTGCAATACAATTAGCACTAAATGCATTGTGGTCGTATTTGTTTTTTGGTCTACACAATCCAATGCTGGCCGGACTAGAAATTATTGTATTGTGGTTGATGATTTTTGAAACGTATATTCAGTTTTCCAAAATCAATAAAATTGCGGGTTATTTGTTTATTCCTTATTTGGCGTGGGTTAGTTTTGCAGCGGTGTTGAATGGAAGTATTTGGTGGTTGAACCGATAGTTAGCAATTTTGAGTAGAAGAGACCAGATATTCAGTATTTATATTGATTTCATAGTTTTTTAAATTCAATATTTTTTGTTGCTAAAAAATCCATTAAAGCTAAGATATTACTGTTTTTAGTAAGCGCTTCTGATTTAGGGTCAGCCATACAAAACTGGAGGAAAAGCGGTATTTCTTCTGGTTTTAATTTTAAATTTTCGGTGTAAAATTTTTGGTCACAACTTGCTTTAGCTAGTGTTATAAAATCGATGTGATCGACTTGTACTTTTTTGACTTTTTCTTCATCTTTGCGGAATAGCTTAAAAATCATACTGCCAATTCTCATTAGATCCATGCCGTTTTCAATGGTACCATCGTAAACACCTGGATTTTTTAATTTTTTTGCATTTTTCTCTAATGTGTATTGATCCAATTTAGCTTGTTCCCAGTTCGCATCTTTACTAAGCTTTATTGATGGCATGCTTTGCACTATTACTTCTTTAAGTTCTTCGACTTTTGGGGATAATGAAATTTTAATATCACCCTGATTTAATACGGCTTTTGAAATTTTCAATTCCTTAATTTCATGATTTTTAGCAACAAAAACTAATACATCATTAATAGAAATATCAATGGCAAATTTTCCATAAGTATCAGTCAAAGTAACGGTTTTTGCGTTTGCATTTATCACCTCTACTTTGGGTGTAGCGGTTTTGTCAAAGAATACTTGCCCCTGAATGCGTTGGTTTGCTTGTGCAAACCCACTGTGATAAAGTATAAAAATAAAAATAGAGGCGAGTAGTTTTGTTGTCATAAGAATCTGATAATACGACCGTAAAGTTATCAGAATCTTCTTAAATAAAACTTACTGAAGTTTTAAACTCTTGTTAATTAAACTACATTGCGGATGCCACAATAAACCCACTTGTCCAGGCATTTTGAAAGTTAAAGCCACCTGTAATCGCATCTATATTTACTATTTCTCCGGCAAAATAGAGGTTTTCGTGAAGTTTGCTTTCCATCGTTTTGAAGTTAATTTCTTTTAAATTAATTCCGCCCGCGGTTACAAATTCTTCTTT
This sequence comes from Flavobacterium sp., assembly GCA_043736705.1. Lineage (GTDB taxonomy): Bacteria > Bacteroidota > Bacteroidia > Flavobacteriales > Flavobacteriaceae > Flavobacterium. The sequence continues at coordinate 11,896 of JAYTBZ010000273.1, forward strand.
AAAGGTACTTTTTCCGTTAACCTGAAAAGTGGCATTAGTCAGTTGATTGGCTAGATTTTGCAATTGTATTTTAGTTAAATCAGCCCATTTTGTTTCCATTTCAATTTCTGAAGCGAGCACTAAACTTTCCCATAACCTGTTGGTGATTTCGAAAGGGGATTTCTTAGAAACTGATTTTTTTGCGTGTTCTTGTTTTAAGTCTTTGAGCTTTTTCTCAACATCAGCTGTGTCTTCATCATTCAACCAATTTACAAAAATGGTAAACTGGTAATTTTTGTCATGCAAAATTCGGGCACCCCAAGCAGAGAGCTTCAAAATTGCCGGTCCGCTCATTCCCCAGTGTGTAATTAATAAAGGTCCTGTCGATGTGAGTTTGGAGTCTTTTACGGTTACGGTAACCTGTGCCGCAACTCCTGGTAATTCTTTTATTCTGGAATCTTTGATGTTGAAAGTGAATAGGGAAGGGACCGGACTGATAACAGCGTGACCAAAATTTTGAAGCATTTCCCATACTTTCGGGTTGCTTCCTGTTGCTAAAATTAACTTTTCGACAAGATAATTTTCGGTTTGTGTTTCTATCTTCCAAACGTTTTCTCCCGAAACTTCGGTATTGAAAATAGATTGTACACTTTGTCCGGTAAGAACCGAGATTCCCAGTTTTTGTGTGGCTTTTAGGAAACAATCAATAATGGTTTGTGAAGAATTTGAAACGGGAAACATGCGTCCATCGGCTTCAATTTTAAGGTCCACACCATGTTTTTCAAACCATTCAATCGTGTCGCCAGAGCAAAATTGATGAAAAGGCCCACGCAATTCTTTTTCGCCACGCGGATAAAATTTAATTAATTCATTGGGTTCAAAACAAGCGTGCGTCACGTTGCATCTTCCACCGCCTGAAATTCTAACTTTTTGCAATACTTCTGCTCCTCGTTCCAGAATGGCAACTTTTAGTTTTGGGTTTTTCTCTACGATGTTAATGGCTGCGAAAAATCCTGCTGCGCCTCCGCCTACTATTATTATGTCGAAACTCTGATTCATATTCTATTTGGGAAGTCTGTGATAATTCCGTTTACGTTGCATGTTTTTATTTTTTGAATGTCTTCTACTTCATTGATGGTCCAAGGGAAAACTTGCAATCCTTTTTCCTGAATTCTCGCCGTATTTTCTTTTGTCAATAAATGAAAATGCGGATGAATGGATTTTGCCTGAATGAATTTTGCGAAAGCCAAGGCCAAGTCTAAATCGGTTTCTGTTAAAACTCCAATTGGAATTTTATCATTTAAAAACGCCACTTGTTGCAATGCATTCCAATCAAAACTGGAAACTAAAAAGCGATCGTATTTCCATTCTTTTTTGGTGACGTATTTTTCAATAAGGGAAACTACTTTATCGGTTGCTTCATAACTTTTGAGTTCAATATTGATAAAACAGTCTTGGTTTACCAAATCGAAAACCTCCGTCAAAGTTGGAATTTGGTAATTTTCATTTATTCTAAAAGCTTTTAATTCGCGTAAAGATAAAGTATTTACAAAACCTTTTCCATTGGTCGTTCTGTCAATGGTTTCGTCGTGAATAACGATTATTTCGCCATCAGCACTTAAATGCACGTCGAGTTCAATGCCGTCCACCTGCATGTTTAATGCTTTTTGGAACGAAACTAGGGTGTTCTCAGGTTCGTGTCCTTTTGCGCCACGGTGTCCAATTTTGAGCATTGTCTTTTATTTTTGGTAAAGGTAAACATAAAAAAAACGCCTTCATTTCTAAAGGCGTTTGGATTAAATTATTTTAAAATTATTTTTTTCGGCTCTAATAAAATAATATCAAATTCAGAATCAATTTTTACTTTTCCATCAGTAACAACTGCCTCTTTTCCAGAATACACGTCTGTTACTATTGTTCCGTTTGCGAAGATTGAACCAACTGAAATTTCTTTAGTTCCAATCGCTAAATCCAATCCAACTATAACATTGTCTACATAATCTCCGTTAGCGTATGTTCTTGAAAAAGTATATGCCTGGGATGAGATTTGTTTGTGAATTCCTGCTCCAACAGAAGGATGATTTTTTCTGAATTGACCTAATTTTTGCCAATGCAACAATGTCTTTTGTGTTTCAGGATTGGATTTTATGGCATCCCAATTCATGAACGAACGCAACGTTGCATCGCCTTGTGTTCCTGAAATAACTAATGATCGAGCGCTTTCATCTCCATAATATACTTGAGAAAGTCCAGGACTGAGTAATAATTTTGTTCCGCTTTCTATAGTTTTGGTGCGATTGCCATCAAATGGTCCTCCATCATCATGCGAAGATAAATAGTTCAACACACTGTATCCTTTCAACTCATTTTGGAGTTTACCAGAATATTTAGAGAATATAAATTCATAGTCTTTTTGAGCATCCCACTTGAATTCGAAATTGATCATGTTGTTGAACCCATTCTTAAAATAGTTTACTTTCTTATCTCCAAAGTCAAAATCTTGTCCGCCGCTAATACCGTAATTGTAAACTTCGGCGATGGTGTAAAAAGAATTGTTGTCTAAAACTTGTGTTGGATTGTTTTTCTTCCAAGTTGCAAAAGCGTAATCACATTGGGTTTTAAAATCGGCCCATACCGTTTCATCGGTGTGTTTTACAGTGTCTCCGCGGTAACCATCAATTCCGTAATCAATAATATAATCCGTCAACCATTTGATGATGTAATATTTTGGTGCTCTTGGATAACCAGTACGTGTAAAAAACGCATCTAGTTCTTTAACTTCTTGCTCGTAACGTCCTTCTTTTTTCCATTTTTCAACAAGAAAAGAGGGTAAAGCAACGTTTTGTAGACTCTCTGTTTTTACATCAGGAAGATTGGATACCAGCGTGCAAGCCGTTGTGTTTTCAAATGATTTGTAATCACAATTGGGTCCTGTACGCACCCAGTCGTTCGGCCATACTGTATCTTCGGTCGTAACCGGTCCGGTATGATTGATAACGCCGTCAAGAATGATTCGGATGCCGCGTGCATGTGCTTTTTGAACCAATGCAGCAAGATCTTCTTTAGTTCCAAAGTTAGAATCTAAGTTGGTCCAATCTCTAGCCCAATACCCGTGAAAACCATAGCTTAAACCGGTTCCTTCATCTACGCCATCGTGAATTTGTTCTACTATTGGTGTAAACCAAATCGCATTTATTCCTAGTTTGTCAAAATATCCTTCATCTATTTTTTGACTAATTCCTTTAATATCGCCACCTTCAAAACCACGTAATTTCCCAGTTGTTTTGGTTCTATCGTAGTTCATATCATTAGAAGTATCGCCATTATTAAAACGGTCGGTCATCAGGAAATATACGTTGGCGCCCTCCCAAACGAATGGTGTTTTGCTTTTGTTAGCAAGTTGTTTTGTACTGGAACAACTACTTAAAATAGTTATGGTCAAGAGAAAAATAGGGATTGAATATTTTTTCATTTTATAGCATTAAATAATTTGGTTTATTAGTTTTTTGATAGGATTTAAGTTACCTTAGTTCTAAAATCAAAACTGATTTTGGTTCTATTATAATTTCGTTTGTAACATCAAATGTAAGTTCAGAAATAACATCTTTACCTGTTTTAAAGTCTTTTATGTTCTCTTTAAAGCGATCTGTTTTCACTGTTTTGGTTTCATTGCTATTGTTCATAATAATCATTACCGTCTCGTTACTGTTGTATCTAAAATATGTATATATGTTGTTTTCCGGGATGTAATGCGTCATCTTTCCCGAATGAATGGCCATTTTTGTTTTTCTCCATTGGAATAATTTAGAAGTAAAATCAAAATACTCGTTTTGCATCGATGAACGTCCCTCTTTAGTGATAGCATTGTTTGGATCACCTTCCCAACCACCAGGAAAATCTTGACGTATAGCAGCATCGCCTTTACTTTTATCCCCAGCCATTCCTATTTCGCTACCATAATACAATTGTGGGATGCCGCGAACCGTTGCTAGAACGGTCATGGCCATTTTATATTTTCTAATGTCGTTTCCGTAGGTTTGATTGATGCGATTGGTGTCGTGATTTTCGACAAAAATTAATATATTATTTGGGTTTGGATACAAGAAATCATTCGCGAAGTTGTCATAGAGTTTTACTATCCCCTTGTCCCATCCGCCATCGTCTTCGTTGAATGCTTTTGTTGTGGCTTCGTAAAGTGTAAAGTCCATTACGCTTGGTAAGTAAGAATTATAATTTTGGATGGCTGCAATTTTACTGTCCTTTTGCCAATACGCCATTTGCGCCTGACTTTGCATCCAAATTTCGCCAACAATATTAAAATTGGGATATTCATCGGTGATAGATTTGGTCCAATTTGCAATTGCTGCGGGATCTGAATAGTTATAGGTGTCTACTCTAAATCCATC
>JAYTBZ010000274.1:0-7125 GCA_043736705.1 Flavobacterium sp.
AATCCATTGAACTTTAGTTTCATTTTTAATTGTTTTGATTAGTGAAACAAAAGTCCTAATTATTTGTTAATATAACTAATAAAGAATTTTTATTTAATATATAAATTATTATTATGATTATTATTTTCTTAAAAAAGATAATTTTCAGTAGTAACTTCTTAAATATTTTGAATTATATAGTTTTTATTGATCTATTTTTTCTGTAATCGTTGAGTTTAGATAATAGTCACACTTTCAATTTGGTATTTATAAGATACAAAAAAAAGAGGCTGTCCATTGGACAGCCTCTTAAAATAATAAACCAGAATATTAACTAGGGTACATACCAGAATGGACCTTGTGTTGTAATTTGAGCTGATGTCAAAATAGGCACATTACCTGAATTTGCATTATACTCAGACAAAGGATAAATCAATCTTTTTGGTCTTGAAGGTTGCAAGTTGAATCCATTAATTGACCCAGGAATTACTGGAAATCCAGTTCTTGTATAATTAATGTAATTTTCAGCCCCATGAATACCGCTTAATGCAATCCATTTTTGAGTTAAAATTGCACGGATTTTATCAGTTGATGCTGCCCATCCAAAATTTGGAACAGCTTCTATTTGTGTAGCATACGTCCCTATAGTTGCTCCTAAGTAAGTGAATGATGCTTGAACACCTTCGTTGAACAACGTTTGAGCAACTCCAGTAGTAAGAAATCCTCTTTGAACAGCTTCAGCTTGAAGAAACTTGCTTTCAGAAAGCAACATAAGTACACCAGCTTTTGAAGATCCAGCTGCTGTTCTAGTTGCTGTATTAGTTCCAACATAATTGGTTAATCCCAATCCAAATCTTGAAGTTGGATTAGTTGCGTTGTTTTGTCCAGGAACTGGTTTTTGTCCTTGGTCTGTACCAACAACTTTACCTCCTACAGTAAGCCATAATCTTGATCTTCTTGGATCTATCACACCTGCTGTTGGTCCACCAGCTTCTCCGTTTAATACGTCAGCAAAATGCTTTGATGAAGTGAAGAAAGTGTACGTAGTATTTGATGTAGATCCCGCTGCATCTCTTACGAAAGAACCAAAAAATGGACTTTGTTGTGCATCGTTACCAGAGGAATACCCTGGGTTGATTAAAACATCTGCACTAATAAAATTATTTAATGCTTGTAAAGTTGCATATTTACTATTCAAATAAGTTACAGTAGCGGCATCAGATAATTTATTCTGTCTTAATAAAATTCTTAATTCAATGGTGTTTGCTAATTGCAACCATTTACTCATATCACCGCTAAACACAATATCTGTACTTACAGATTCTGCTGTTGCTGACGGATTTTGAATAAGAGCACGAGCTTCTTCCAATTCTTTTACTAATTCTTTATAAATTACCGCATCATCATCATAAGCTGGAGAGAGGTTTTCTTGTCCTTTAAAAGCTTCAGAATATGGAGAATCTCCGTAAAGATCTACAATATATTGCATATAGTGCGCTTTCATTATTTTTGAAATAGCCACATAATTTCCTTGATTAGGCAAATCAGTTTTTATTATTTTTTGAAAGTTATTTACACTTCTGTAGAGCCCATCCCATATCGCTGCATAGGTGTTGTTGTCAAAATTATAAGAATATTCAACCTGTAAAGGATTGGTAAATTGATATATGTTACCAGCCCAAGCATTTGTCATTACGCTACCTAGTCTGTTCATGTTGATGGCTTGCGTTCTAAAAGCTTGTGCTTGTGCACCTGGTAAAATTAGTCTTGGAGGTAAGGCTGACTCTAGTGGACTATTTACGTTGGTGTTGTCAACTAAGTAATCACTACATGAAGAAAGTGATACAGCTGCTATTGCTAGTATTAAAAATATTTTTTTCATTGCTCGTAATTAAAATGTTAAATTCATGCTTCCACCAAAGGTTCTTGTATTAGGATATTGTCCTGTACTAGAATATCCTTGTCCATTTCCGTTGTTTGCAGTACTATCTGAAGCTTCTGGATCTGTATAACCTTTGTTACTTTTAGCTAATACAGTAAATGGGTTTCTAGCATTCACTCCGAATCTAAGTGATGTTAAGCCTATTTTTGAAATTAATGTAGTTGGTACTGAATAACTCAAAGCAAGTTCTCTTACTTTAAAAGCAGTAGCATTAATTACATTGTGTTCTCCGGATCTACTTAATGTACCGTAATAATCAATAATGCCATTTGGTCCGTGTCCTGCCGCTGTAAAGACAGTAGTATTTGGTGTGTATATACCAGAACCTGGTGCTGTTTCTATTACTGAATTTGGCATAATAAAACCAACTTCTCTATCAAAATCTGCAGACTCTTCTAGACGTCCTGGCCATGTTAAGTCATATTTTGTTCCAGAAATGATTTGGTGACCCGTTCTGTAATCCATAACTGCCGTTAATGTAAATCCTTTGTATGCAAAAGAGTTAGACAATCCTAAAATGTAATCAGGTGTAGCTTTACCCAAAATAGAGTTTGAAGAAGTTCTAGTTGGAAGTCCAAACTGATTAAGTATTACACTTCCATTTGCATCTTTAACAAATGTTGTTCCTTTGATCAATGGAAATTCCTGACCTACTTGAGCAAAAATTCCTGTTCCTGTTGTTGCGTCAGAGAAAAGGTTAACCTCTGTTAATCCGCCTTTTAGAGAGTTGATTACAGATTTATTTGTTGCGTAGCTCGCTCTTAAGTTCCAAGTAAAATCTTCTGTTTTAACGGGTACTAATCCTAAATCTATTTCAAGACCTTTAGTAGTCATGTCACCAATGTTTGATTGGAATGCCGCTGGTCCTGATGTAGATGATGTATTTGCAAACGTTATTAAATCTTTTGTGTCAGATATATAAGCCGATCCGTCAATTGTAATTCTATTATTAAAAAGGCCTATGTTTACATTCACCTCTTTCGTTGTTACAAATTCAGGTTTGATGTTTTTGTCTGTAGGTCTTTGATTAACGATATAAGATCCAAGTTGTCCGTATGGAAAACCAGTTGGGAATACTCCAATATCAGAAAGTGCAAATGGTTGTATTGCTGAGGAGTTACCTACTTTAACAATATTAGCAGCCACTTTTAAGTAATTTAAAGTTTCACTTTTTAATCCTTCAAATGCTACTGTTGGTATGAAAGAGACACCTGCACTTGAATAGAAAAAATTGTTATTTTCTTTTGGTAAAACTGAACTCCATTCGTTTCTTCCAGTTAAATTCAAGAATAAATAATCTTTATATCCCAAATCAACATTTGCTAAAACTGCTGCTCTGTTTGATTTCAACAATCTGTTATCTAAAGTAGATGGGTTAGCTGGACTTTTTACGTTGTTAATTGCATATAGACCAGGAATGTCAAGATTCTGACCACCTTGAGAAGTGGCTCTGAAATAACGATCTTGTGTATTGACACCAGCATTAGCTTTAAGACTTAAGTCTTCTGTTAGGTCATAATCAAAATTCACCAATAAATCGCCATAATAGGTTCTTAATGAAGATTGACTTGCAAAGAATTCAGATGTTTGGTTTCTATTTGCACCTACACCAGCTAATGCAGCAGGCTCTGCGTATGCATTGATGTGAGATTGTGCTTCTCTGTTTGTCAACTGTAAGTTCCCTGTGTAAGTTAAGTTGATGTTTTTGTTGATTTCATATTTTAATGCAGCGATTGCATTAATAAATGTTCTTCTTGCATCATTACGATTGTTGTCAATTGTCCAATATGGATTCTTGAAATAAATATTATAATTCCCTTCATTTCCTGAATTCTTGAATAAATCTAAAGGTATGTTACCAGCAGTTTGAATTAAATCATCAAGTAAATCTGGGGATGTTTCAGTCGATTTTTGGTATGTGTAGTTTACGTTACCATCAATGCTAAACTTTCCAACTTTTTTTCCTGCTTTGAATAGGAAGCTATTTCTTTCTAAACGATCGCCGTTAACAACAAACTCAGTATTTACTTTGTTAGCTGAGAGTAAAGCGTAAGAATCTTCACTACCTGCATTGATAGAAAATCCGTTTTGGAATGTAGTTCCTGTTTGATAAAAGTCTTTAACGTTGTCTTTTATGAATGAGTATGGTAACTCTAATTCTAAGCCGTCAGCTTGCGCTAAACCAGTAGGTCTTAAAACGCCATCAAAAGGAAGTCCCCAAGATCCGTTTTCGTCAGGATAATGTACTCCATCCCATCCTTGGCCATATTTGTTTTGCGTTTTTGGCATAAAAGAAACTGTTTCAAAATCAATAGCAGAATTTACATTCACAGTGATTTTTCCTTTTTGTTTTCCTTTTACCGTTGTAACGATAATAACACCGTTAACACCTTGCTCACCATAAAGTGCACCACCTTGCATACCTTTAATAACGTTGATACTTTCGATCAATTCAGGTGGTAATTGTTGTAGAGCTGCAGATGAAGAGATAGAATTATCAATTACAACTAAAGCCTCGTTGTTACCAGTTATCGATCTAGTACCTCTAAGTACAATTCTACTTGTGGCATTAACACCATTTGTAGATTTGTTGATTTGAAGTCCTGATACTTTACCTACAAGAGATTGAACTACGTTAGGGTTAGCAGCTTGTGTAAGTTCTTTACTAGCTACAACTTGCATAGCTGATGTAAGTGCGTTTTTGTTTCTTTTAATACCTAATGCTCCAACAATTACTCCTTCTAGTTGAACAGAGTCGTCCATAAGCTTAATGCTAACATTTGAAGATGTTGCAGCTATTTCTTGGGTTTTCATTCCAAGGTAACTAAATACCAAAACTTGGCTTGGTGTTGCTTTGATAGAAAACTTTCCATCAAAATCCGTTTGTGTTCCAGTTTTAGTTCCTTTTACTAACACACTCACGCCTGGTAAAGGCAATCCTGTATTATCAGAAACAACACCAGAAACAGCTCTTTCTTGCGCGAACGTAATTTGCGCCACTAGTACTACTAAAAGCACTAAGAATCCATTAAACTTTAGTTTCATTTTTTAATATTTTGAATTAGTCTCGCAAACTTCTTAATAATTTGTTAACAATCCTAATATAAAAATTGATTATTACTGTTAAAATTAAAATTTAACATTATAACTAATATGCACAATTGTGTTGTAAAATTCTATTTGTTGGTTATCTGATTTTCCATTTGCAAGTGCAAACTTCAATAAGCCATTTTTTGTTTGTAATCCAAAGCCAAATCCAGCTGCTAAAAGTTTTTTGGTAATATCCGTTTTTTCAAGGATTGTTCTGTTTTTATAGATGCAGTAATCTAGTATGGAATGAACGTATAAAGAAGGGGTTATAATGTATCTGTATTCTGTGAGTAAAGAGGTGGTGAAGTATGCTCTCAAGCTATTTTCTGTAAAGCCTCTAATGCTGTTAAATCCTCCAAAACGATGCAGCTCATTGATTAAGTATCGATTACTTTGTAAGTAGTGATTGTGGCTTTTGATGTTTATGGTACTCTTTTTGTTTAGATTAAAACTATGCGATGCGTCCAATGTAAAGAATATTTGAGCACTTTTGTTTTTTTCTTCGATTTGATTTGATATCTGCCGATTACCTATTCCAGTAGTTAAGTTTAAAAATGTTTGAATTGGGAATATATTATTATTCGGGTCTAATTTTGTGTAATCCATACTAGCTGTAATAAATGAACTATTATAATCTCCTACAGAAGTTTCTATTGCGTTTTGTATATCGCTTGAAGCTATTTTTTGGTATCCTAAGTAAAATCGGGTGTTGTAATTTGCAAAAAAGCTTAAATCAATAGCTGTTTTTGTGTTCTGAAAGGTGCTGTCTTGTCTGAATAATTGAATTTGAGCTTTTAGTCCTAAAGGTGATTTTAGTATATATGGCAATTCTATGTTGGCATTAAAAGTTTTCTGATCATTTCCGTCACTTTTCCAATATATAGAAAGTAGTTCACCTGAGCCCAAAATATTCTCTAGTTTTATGTCTGCATATCCGTTTAGTCTTATTTTATTTGTTTCGTTGTTTGAAAATCCTATAAAACCATCAAAAGTATTGGATTTTCTTTTTTCCAAGTATATGTAAGCTTTTGTGGAATCTTTTGTAAATAAAATTTCTGGGTATTTTGCTTGAGTGGTAAATTGAAATTTTTCGAAATCCTGATAGATTTGATTCACCATTTTTTGGTTAAACAAAGTGTTTTTATATTTTCTGTTTATTTGGGCTAAGTGTCCTTTGGGAAATTTTGCATTTTGATTTACATTCTCAAAATTGATAATGATGGTATTGAGTATCCTTTTTTGATCAGACTCAACTCTTAAATCGGCGTAGATTTTGTTTTTTTTTCTTGAAATATTGGTTAGGCTTGCTTTAGCAAGTGCAAAACCACTTTCTTCCAATCGTTGGATAGTTTGATTTAGAAAAGAATTGATTTCAATGTATGCTATTTTTAATGTATCCTTATTTTTAAGTTCTGGAATTTGGTGCAAAATTAAATCCGAGCCCACATTTATTTGAATAGTACTTATTTTAGGTCCTAATTGTATATTTGCCACGAAAATGGAATCGTTTTTGGCAGTAATTTCTTGTGTTGTGTTGTCGATGTACCCTATTTCCGTTAGTTTTTGAGAAACTCGGATTAGCTCATCATTAATCGATTTTGTGTTTTGGTGTTTTGTATCGTATTTTAGAGAATCTATAGTTTTTGTTTCAAATGAATCACTTCCTTTTATTATTAAACGAAAACTTTGTGCCGAACAATTAAGGCAATAAAGTATGATGAACATTAAAATGAAAAACGGTTTCAAATGAGCCTGTATTTTTAATAAAAGTAATGCAAATATTTATTTTTTAAGATAAAAATCAAATGATAAAATAATCTTGTTGTAAATTAATTGATTAACGTTTGTAGAGTAAAAAATATTTTCTACATTTGCAACCCCGTAAAAAGCGGGAATTTAATATAATAAGAAATTTTTAGTATTAATTATGCCAACAATTCAACAATTAGTAAGAACAGGAAGAACTCAGATAACTAAGAAGAGTAAATCGGTTGCTTTAGATTCTTGTCCTCAAAGAAGAGGGGTTTGTACGCGTGTTTACACTACAACACCAAAAAAACCAAACTCTGCAATGCGTAAAGTAGCGCGTGTACGTTTGACAAATGGTAATGAAG
>JAYTBZ010000275.1:0-3261 GCA_043736705.1 Flavobacterium sp.
CGTATACATAAATAGTAACTACAGGTCCAAATAATTCGGTTTCCATAGTCGTGTATTTTGGGTTCGTAGTTAAAATCACTGTTGGCTCAATAAAGTACCCTTTAGATTTATCATAATTCCCACCCATAATTACTTCAGCATCGGTGTCTTTCTTAGCTTGATCAATAGCTTTTGCTAATTTATCAAAAGAACCTTCAGAGATTACAGCAGTAATAAAGTTGCTCATATCCTCTGGAGAACCCATTTTCATTGATTTTAAATCGGCTTCTAACTCTGCTTTTACAGCTGGCCATAAACTTTGCGGTATATAAACACGAGATGCAGCACTACATTTTTGACCTTGATACTCAAAAGCACCACGAGCAATTCCTGTACTGACTTGTTTTGAGTTAGCAGAAGGATGTGCGATAATGAAATCTTTACCACCTGTTTCGCCCACAATTCTTGGGTAGGTTTTGTATTTGCTGATGTTGGTTCCAATTTTTGCCCAAATGTCATTAAAAACGCCAGTTGATCCTGTGAAGTGAACTCCTGAAAAATCAGGACTAGCTAATAAGGTTTCGGTAATCATTCCAGAATCGCCCATAACCATGTTGATCACCCCATTAGGCAATCCTGCTTCTTTAAATATTTGCATCAATAAGTTAGCAGAATAAACTTGCGTAGCTGCAGGTTTCCAAACGACTACATTCCCCATTAAGGCAGCGCTAGTTGGCAAGTTTCCTGCAATAGCAGTAAAGTTAAAAGGTGTAATAGCGTATACGAATCCTTCAAGAGGTCTGTACTCTACACGGTTCCACATGTCTGAAGTCGACTTAGGTTGCTCGCTGTATATTTGTGTCATATATTGTACGTTGAAACGCAAGAAGTCTATTAATTCGCAAGAAGCATCAATCTCAGCTTGATAAATCGTTTTAGACTGGGCAATCATTGTTGCTGCATTGATTTTAGCCCGGTACGGTCCTGCTAATAACTCGGCAGCTTTCAAGAAAATTCCAGCGCGTTGCTCCCAAGCCATATTGGCCCAAGCCGTTTTAGCTTGAAGTGCGGTTGCAATCGCGTCTTCAATATGCGATTTTTGAGCTTGGTGATAGGTACCCACGATGTGTTTGTGATCGTGTGGTGCTGACATTGTTTTGGTATCCCCAGTCCTAATTTCTTCGTTTCCGATATACAGCGGAACGTCAATTTTAGAATTCCACATTGCTGCGTAGGCTGCATTTACAGCTGCTCTTTCGGGAGAGTTCAGTGCGTAGCTTTTTACGGGCTCGTTGACTGCTTTTGGTACATGAAAAAATCCTTTTAACATATTTGTAAAATTATAAAATTAGAAAATGAGTGTTGTGTTTTGTAACTAAAATACAAAAGTACAAAGGTTTCTTTAAAGAAATGATATTTTAAAGCTAAACTAAAATGGATAAAAAGGAATATTCGTCTGGTAGCCCTGATAGAAATGGAAAGCTTTTTGCGGTCTCAATATATTTTTTCTTGACAAATATGAGCGACCTTAGAAGCTCCTAATTTGTTTAGAAAAAAATAAAGGAGTAAGAAAAAAATTGAAATGAATAGCAGGATTAGCTCCTAACGATAGAGTTAGTTTAACGCAAATGGGGCGCACAACCTAAAAGTGGGAACGATTACTTTAAAGTTTCTTGTAGAGGTAAAATTGATCATATTGAAGTATCCTTTCATTGCACCGTACGGAGATGATAACAGGCAGCCAGAGCTGTAAGTGTGTTGTTCGCCAGGTTTTAGTACTGGTTTTTTACCAATTACTCCTTCGCCATCGACTATTTCGATTTCGTTTAAGGAATCAAAAATTTCCCAATGACGGGTGATCAGTTGCACAGAATCTTTACTGTGGTTTTCGATTGTGATCACGTAACTAAAAGCAAAATGAATCTTGTAGTTTTTGAAGTAAGTACCTTCAAAACTAGTCAAAACCGATATTTTTATGCCTCTTGTTATTTGGGAAACCATATAAAATGGATGAATATTTAAATATTATTGACAAATTTACAAAAAATTGAATTTGTTTGGGTTAATTCTCAAAAAGTTTTTTAGTTAGTGATGTTTATTGAGTTTGCGTTTCCTTTTCCAATAACGCGATCGTAACGGTCTATATTTCCCCTGTAATAAATTAATGCAGTATACTCGTTTTCAGTTTGATAGAAGTTTCCGTCGATTGCATTTTCGTTGTCAATCACTCCTTTCTCATCTGCTATAGTGTATTTGTAGTTTGTAAATCCTTGTTTAACCAAAATGGCTTTTTCATAAATACCTTTTTGTACATTATAATTCATTTTATATTCTGGAGTTAAGCTGTAATTATTAAACATCCCGCCAATATAAATATTTTTTTTTAGTCTAAAAGTCGGGGCCGAGAGACTAAAATAAACCCATACATAATCTGCTTCGATTTCAGGATTACTAGCATTTATATTAGTAGGAACAAAATCACCATTTACATCTTGGGTAAAGGAATAAGGGAAGTTAGCTCGTGCTGCATTAGTGTATAAGTGAGACCCGTAAATAGGAGTGTTTGAGTCAATTTTTGCTATATTATTTGCTGCAGAGCGAATGTCTTTGTTTTCAAAAAATAAAAATTCATTCCCTGCCCAAAATTGTGTTTCAGGATCGTATTTGTAAATGAGATCATTCCCAATCGTGTATTGCGGAACTATATTTTTGATTACAGTATTAAATTGTCCGTTTTGTAGCAGTACCACGCGAACATTTTTCATTGGATTTTGGAAAGTAATTTGATTTGATTTTATACTAAACTCTAAATTGTGTTTCATTTCGATACTATTTACTGTCCGAGCACGCTTGACTTGCATTGGGACAGTTGCAAGATCTTCACATAGAATAAACTTTCTAGAAAAAACTACGTCTTTGTTTTCGTCTAAAATTTTAAGGATGTAATTCCCGCTGATGCGCAATTGCTGTGTAAACTGGTTGGGAATCGATACTTTATAGTGCGAGTAGATTTGTAAGGTGTTGAATGAATTTGTGTAATCTTGAATTCTTTGATTGTCAAATCCTTGTAAATATTCGTTTTTTGGTATTTGTGTAGCAACCCAATTGTAATCACAATGAATTATTTCGTAATAATAATTGGCTTCATTACCAAAAAGATCATCAAATTGGAGTTGAAAACCCTCTCCAAGTTTGAAAATTGGAATCACATTTCGGTCACTTTGCAAGAAAGAAATGGTTTTGATGTTGTAAGGCGCAGTGGTTTCTTTTTCGGATTGAGCA
>JAYTBZ010000276.1:0-7090 GCA_043736705.1 Flavobacterium sp.
AGGCGCGCGTTAGGGATAGCAGCGAATAGCCCACAGTTATGTGAAGTGCAACGAAACTTAACGAGGACTTGTAGCGTATAGCCCGACTCCTTATATATAGAAAGGCGATTATCCTTTTCGATAATCGCCTTTCTATATATAAGGTGGAACGCCAAAAAAAACTAATCGAAACGTATCGGGCTTATAGGGGATATCTTTGCTATTATAAAGGAAAGGATTATGCATTTGTTTATTGCGATTATTGACTTTGTAACTATTCAAGTCATTGTTATTAAAATTAGTAATTCTGCATTTGGTTATTTAAAGGCAATATCGTAATATTGCAATATAAATATATACAGATGGGAATTACAAAAACAGAATGCTTTACAGAAGAGCAAAATCAATTGGCAACTTTAGCTAAGGCTTTAGGTCATCCTGCTCGAATTGCCATTATTCAACATCTCATCAAAGTGAACAGTTGTGTATGCGGAGATATTGTAAATGAACTACCACTTGCCCAACCAACTATTTCCCAACATTTGAAGGAGTTAAAGAATGCTGGTCTCATTAAAGGCAATTTTGAAGGTAATGCGATTTGTTATTGTCTTAATGAAGAAGGCTTTGAAACCCTAAAATCTTTTTTCGAACACATTGATCTGTATTTAGAGAATAAAGAAAATAAATGTTGCTAATTTTTAAATCATAAAAATCATGAGAATATCAGAAATTAAAGAACAATTGACCAATTTAGAAAATGTCACTTTTATGTTACCAAACGGAAGTTTTGTTCCAGAACATTTTCACGTAACTGAAGTGGGATTGGTTACTAAAAAATTTATTGATTGTGGTGGTAAAGTAAGGAATGAAACTGTGGTGAACTTTCAATTGTGGAATGCTAATGATTTTGAACACCGTTTAAAACCAAAAAAACTTCTAGATATCATAGCACTTTCAGAAAAAATATTAGGAATAGCCGATTTCGAAATTGAAGTAGAATACCAAGCAGAAACAATTGGTAAGTATGACTTGGGTTTCGAGGGAACAACATTTATCTTGATGAATAAACAAACCGCTTGCTTAGCTGAAGACCAATGTGGCATTCCAACTGAAAAGGAGAAAGTGAAATTATCTGAAATTTCCAGCAAAACCAATAGTTGCGTTCCTGGTGGTGGCTGTTGTTAATTTTAAAACTGTATTATGAAACAGACCAAAAGCATTCTATTTCCAGAAATAGAAAAAATAATTCAGAGCTTACAATTTGAAACCATAACATGGGAACGAAAGAGTATTTTGCAACCACTAGTTGATTTCATTCAAAACAAAGTTTACAATCAAGAAGATATCAGGCTCAACTTAATTTGCACTCATAATTCTCGAAGAAGTCATCTATCACAAGTTTGGGCGCAAACGGCAGCGGCATATTACAACATAAAAAATGTATTTTGCTATTCTGGTGGTACCGAAGCAACTGCTTTATATCCTTTGGCAGCACAAACATTGGAGCAATTTGGCTTTAAAATTAGAGTCATTGCAGCAGGAAACAATCCTATTTATTCGATTAAATATGCAGAGAATACACATCCTGTTATCGGATTTTCTAAAAAATACGACGACGAATTTAATCCGAAAAGTGAATTTGCGGCAATTATGACGTGTTCTCAAGCGGATGACGGCTGTCCTTTTATTGCTGGCGCTGACAAGCGTATTCCAATAACATATGAAGATCCGAAAGCATTTGACAAAACACCTCAACAAGCTGAAAAATATCAAGAACGCAGTTTACAAATTGCAACCGAAATGTTCTATGTATTCTCCCAAATAAAATCAGAATAATGGCTTCTAAAAAAAGATTGAATTTTCTTGACAGTTATCTAACAATTTGGATATTTTTGGCAATGGCTATGGGTGTTTCCATTGGTTACTTTATTCCATCCAGCAGTGGTTTCATCAACTCCTTTTCTAGCGAAACCACCAATGTTCCCCTCGCAATTGGATTAATATTGATGATGTACCCGCCTTTGACTAAAATTGATTTTTCGAAAATACCCTTAATGTTTGAAAAGCCTAAATTACTCACCGCTTCCTTTTTTATTACTTGGATTATTGGTCCATTCTTAATGTTTTCACTGGCGTCATTCTTTCTAAAAGACTATCCAGAATATATGACTGGTTTAATCATAATAGGAATTGCACCTTGTATTGCGATGGTGATTGTCTGGAATGAACTTGCTGAGGGAAATAGGGAATTAACAGCGGGCTTAATCGGAATTAATAGTTTGCTTCAAGTACTCTTTTTTAGTTTGTATGCTTATTTTTATTTGGAAATCATGTTGCCGTTATTTGGAATAAAAGGCCTGACATTAAATATTACCATTGCTGAGATTGCCACAACGGTTGGAATTTATTTAGGAATTCCATTTGCATTAGCGGTAATTAGTCGTTATGCTATCAAAAAAATTATTGGAGACAAGTGGTTTAATCAAAAATTTATTCCGTTCGTTTCCCCTATAACTTTAATTGCTTTACTTTTTACAATTGTAATCATGTTCAGTTTAAAGGGCGAAATGATTGTTGACTTGCCACTCGATGTAATTCGAATCGCTATTCCGTTAGTTATTTTCTTTACCATAATGTTTTTTCTAATGTTTTTTGTTTCCAAAAAAATCGGAGCCAATTATAGAGATGCAGTTGCGCTTTCCTTCACCGCATCAGGAAATAATTTTGAATTGGCCATTGCCGTCTCAATAGGAATTTTTGGAATCAATAGCGGACAAGCATTTGCGGGAGTTATAGGGCCATTAGTTGAAGTTCCAGCTTTGATACTATTAGTAAATGTGGCTTTCTGGCTGAGGAAAAAATATTATGCTAAAACATCAACTACAATAAAAAATTAGTTAGTTATCGGGAATTAGCGACTACTGAGACTGTATAAAAAAACTATTTACCCCAAATGTTACGATAAAGATTACACTATAATTAAAACAAAATATTTTACGTTTAAAATATCTTATAAAAAATCCCGAAATCAACATTTTTGATTTCGGGATTTTCATTTCTTTATTAAAATATTCACTATTCTACAGGTAGCAAGAGCGTTGATGTAATAGCTTCTAGTACTTCAAAAGCAGTTTCTGCCATCTTATTTCCTTTGGTATCTAATAAAGGATTTACCTCAACAAATTCAATACAAACCACTTTTTTGGTTTGAATAATCTGATTGATAATCGCTATAATTTCATACTGGTCAAAACCTTTAGGGACAGGCGTACCAGTTCCGTATGAAATCATATCACAATCCATAGAGTCAACGTCAAAAGAAATATACAATACTTCGCAATGCGCTACTTTTGATAAGGCTTCAGCAACGCAGGTTTCTAAACCTCTGTACCGCACTTCATCAACCATGTAGTTTTTGATTTTTAGTTTTTCAATTTGCTTATCTTCCTCTTCTTCGGTGTCACGAACGCCAAAATAAATAAGATTTTCAGCTAAAACTTTAGGTCCATTGTGTCCTAAATTTTTCATTTGCTCCCATTTTTCTTGCGTTTCGGCTGGTACCTCATTATTCTGACAACTTAAATTATCATCAGCGAGAGCTGCAGATAATGGCATTCCGTGAATATTTCCCGATGGTGATGTATACGGCGAATGCAAATCGGCATGTGCATCGATCCAAAAAACGCCTATGTTTTGATCTGGGTATGCTGCTTTAATACCGCTTAAAGTACCTAATGCAGAGGAATGATCTCCAGATAATACAATAGGAAAGTACTTATCATCGAGATTTTTCTTTACTGCATAGCAAACACGAGTGCATTGCTCTACAACGTGCTCAATCCTTTTTGCTGATGAACTGTGATTTTTATCATAAATAGATTCGTTATGCGTTTTTACATCTTCAAACTGAAATTGATTGAAAAAATCACTGTTTTTATTAATTGCAGCTATTTCAATAGCATCGATTCCGAGGTCAGATCCTCTAGTTCCTGCTCCAATATCCGACCTATTCTTTATTAATTTTATCGTTTTTTCCATGGTTTTACGTCTTATCTAAAATCGTTTAAAGCTCTTTCAATAATAGTTAAACATTCCTGAATTTGCGATTCGGTGATGACCAATGGTGGTGCAAATCGAATTTTGTTACCATGCGTTGGCTTTGCCAACAACCCATAATCCCTAAATTTCATACAAATATTCCAAGCCAAATCAGATTCTTCATCGCAATTCACTACAATTGCATTTAAAAGTCCTTTCCCTCTGACCAAGGTAATTATTGGATTTCTAGCTGCTATTTCGTTCAATCCCGTTCGTAAAATTTCTCCTAAATGTGCTGCATTTTGTGCTAAATTTTCCTCTTTCACGACATCTAGTGCAGCAATAGCAACAGCCGCTGCGATTGGATTTCCTCCAAAAGTAGAACCGTGCTGTCCCGGTTGAATCACGTTCATGATATGATTATTTGCTAAAACTGCTGAAACGGGATAAACTCCACCAGAAATTGCTTTCCCTAGTATCAATATATCTGGTTTCACTTCTGGCGTATTTTCGCATCCCTTTTTGCAATTACAATTGCCACAAGTAGCCAACAATCTTCCAGTACGGGCAATTCCTGTTTGCACTTCATCTGCAATAAATAACACATTGTACGCTTCACAAAGTGCTTTGGCTTTGGCTAAATAACCTTCACTTGGAACATAAACTCCAGCTTCTCCTTGAATTGGTTCAACTAAAAAACCAGCAATATTCGTCGTTGATTTCAATACTTTTTCTAAAGCATCAATATTATCATATGGAATTTTTATAAAACCAGCCGTAAATGGCCCGAAGCTTTTTCGTGCATTTTCATCATTTGAGAACGAAACAATAGTAGTTGTTCTACCGTGAAAATTGTTTTCACAAACAATTATTTGGGCTTGATTCTCTGGAATTCCTTTTACTTCATATGACCATTTTCTACATAATTTTAAAGCAGTTTCCACTGCTTCAGCACCTGTATTCATTGGTAAAACTTTGTCAAACCCAAAATACTTTGTCATATATTCTTCAAACGGCCCTAACTGATCGTTGTAAAAAGCACGTGATGTCAAGGTAAGTGTTTGTGCTTGCTTGATCATAGCACTTACAATCTTTGGGTGACAATGCCCTTGATTTACAGCAGAATAAGCAGATAGAAAATCATAATATTTTTTCCCATCTACATCCCAAACATAAACGCCTTCGCCTCTTTCTAAAACCACTGGTAAAGGATGATAATTGTGTGCTCCATGTTGATTCTCTTTAGCGATCAGCGCTTCAGATTTTAATGAAAGGTTTAGTTCTGTATGTGTCATGATATTTTTATTTAAAAAACTTTAGAATACAAAATTAGATTTATTTTTTAATTTTACAATAAAAATAAATATTTTGACTTTATAAAGACGTTTAATTAAAATATTTATTTAATTTAGAATAAAATTAAGTCATTTTAAAATTTAAAGTCTAATTTAATTTCTTTCATAAAACAAGAGAATTACACTTTAAAAACACAAATATTATTTATAAATGAACCCACATGAACATAGTAGACGAATTCGATATCAATATTATTAAAGAATTAGAAAAAGACGGAAGAATGGCGTATTCTGCCATAGCAGCCAATCTAAAAATTTCAAATACCATGGTTCATCAACGCATCAATAGACTAATTGAACAAGGAATTATTACTGGAATAAAACCTGTTATTAATGAGAAAAAAGTTGGTTATGATTGGGGATCTTTTACAGGAATTACCTTAAATAAAGACCAAGACTCGGATCGCATAATTGAGGAACTCAAAAAAATACCTGAAATAACAGAATGCTATTACATCACTGGATCTTTTACACTTTATATAAAAATCATTGCTAAAGATCATGAACACATGCGAAAAGTGCTTTATGAAAAAATTGATACGATTCCTGGCATTGCCAAAACTGATTCGATAATAGAACTTGGTTGCGCTTTTAAAAGAAACGTTTCATTGTGAGTATTTAATAAAACTCAAACTATAAAAAAATTTAACAACCACCGAATGAAAAAAATATCGAACACTTTTCCTTACTTAAAATGGAGTTTTATTTTATTGTTTTTATTATGTTGTAATTTAATTCATGCTCAAAAAACCAAAGGGAAATTATTTATTATTGGTGGCGGACAAAGATCTGATGTTTTTATGATGCAACTCTTAGACGTAGCAGCATTGCAAAAGAAAGATTATGTTGTGGTACTGCCTATGTCCAGCGAAGAACCTGATAGTGCGTACATTTATTTTAAAAAACAGGTCGGCAAATTGACGCCGCATCCTATTGTAATGCTCAATTTCAATAAAAATACAGCTAACAATAAAGTTTTAACCGATTCATTGGCCAAAGCCAAACTGATTTATATAAGCGGTGGCGATCAAACCCGTTTTATGAATATAGTGCAAAACACTCCTATATATTCAGCAATTCATGATGCGTATAAAAGTGGAGGCACCATTGCTGGAACTAGCGCAGGAGCGGCTGTAATGTGTGAACATATGATTACAGGAAATCAAAAATTAGAATCTAAATACACGGAAACTTTCGATAATATTCGGTTTGATAATTTAGAAACTGCCACTGGATTAGGTTTAATAAAAAACGTAATTATCGATCAACACTTTTTAAAACGAAGTCGTTACAATCGATTGCTATCAGCACTAGTCGAATTTCCATCGTACACAGGAATAGGAATTGATGAAAGTACGGCGATAATTGTTCGCAATAAAAACATAGAAATTGCTGGCAAAAGTGAAGTAATAATTTTAAAAAAACCAAAAGGAATTATCAAATCCAAAAAAGGAAATACTGTTAGTATCAAAAGTATTGAAATGGGAGTATTTACAGAAGGTCAAAAATTTAAAATCCAATAACATGAAAATTATCAAACTGCAACTCATTGCTGCTATCTTTTTTGTTTGTTCTAGCATTTCACTATTCGCTCAAAAAATTACTACTGATGAAATAGCTAGGCTACAAAAACTTGCCAAACAAGTAACAATAACTAGAGACAACTGGGGAATTGCACATGTATATGGCAAAACGGATGCGGATGCCGTTTTTGGGAT
>JAYTBZ010000277.1:0-3246 GCA_043736705.1 Flavobacterium sp.
AGCCCATCCAGAATGGAATTTTTGAATAAAATTATACATAAATGTTGTTTTTGTTTAAACAAATATAAGAAAAAAAGACATAAAAAAACCCCCATTTCACAAGAAATGAGGGTTGATTTATTTAAAAGTAAACTAGTTAAACGTATAACGAACACCAGTTTGCATCTGCCATCTTGATGAATTTAAACCTGCATCATCAACTTGGTTAAGGCTGTTTATAGCAGCTGGATTAAAACTAAATGTTGGTGTATTTGGACTTCCCACAACAAAACCAACTTGTTGTAGCAATATTACTTGGTCGTTACTTGCAAAATATCTCTTACCCCAATTTTTATTAATAAGATTGGTAAAGTTAAAAATATCAGCAGTAAATTCTAGCGTATGTTTCTTTTTACCTATGTTTAAAGTAAACTCTTGAGCAAATTTCAAATCAACAATATGACTTGTTTTTAGACGATCTCCATTACGCTCTGCATAAGTTCCTTTTCTACTTCTTAAATATTCATTACCTTCAATAAAAGCGCTTAATGCTGTCCACTGCTGAGCAGGAGTTAAACCATTTGCAGTAACAAGATTAATATCTGCTTGTACACTTGGAACAAATATTAAGGCAGAATTTTGAAAAGTATCTTGTAACAAACGACCATTATCATTATAAACATAACTTATTGGGGTACCTTCAGCACCTTCATAAAAGAAACCAAGTCTAGTTTTAGTAAATTTACTCCACTTGAAAGTTGCATTTCCATTAGAAATAATTCTTTTTCCTGGATCAAAATCAGATCTTGACAGTGTAGGTCTATTTGCTCCATTTACTGTTTCTGTGAAATTCCATTGTGAACTATTTTGAGAAGATGTAGCATCAACCAAAACAGTAGATTTACCAAAAGAATAAGTTCCAGAAATATTAGCATCAATAAAGTCTGATTTGAAGTTTTTAGCTAATGTAAATGAATAGTTATACGCTTTACCTTCACTAGTATTAGAGCCTAAGTAAACGCCTAAATATGAATTATCAACTCTGCTGTTTCCGTTATAACGAGGTCTTGTATCAGCACCAGTTAAATTACTTGATGAGGCTCTAATATTTAAGTTTTCGTAAACAACTGCATTAATGTTGTCATTGTATGTAATTTCAGAAGTCAAAACAAAACCTAAAGGTAGTTTTTGATCTACTGCAAAACTTGCTTTGAATACTTGTGGTAATTTAAAGTCTTTTGCAAATAAATCGATGTTACCACCTGTACGACCTGAACCTGGTCTTGGATATGCAGTAGTATTGGGCAGTGGAGAAATCTGACTGCCTACACTTGGATTAGGATTGAAAAAAGGCATGTCAGTTGCTGTTGTAATCTGAATAGCGCCTTGTGTAACACCATTATTATTATATGTACCACCTGGCCATACTAATGGTAATCTTGAAGTAAATACTCCTAAACCTCCTCTGATTTGAGTTGATTTTTTACCGTTCACATCATAATTGAATCCCATACGAGGTGCAAAATGAGCTGTAGTATTAATACTTTCCCCTACTTTAGCGCCTTGTAAATTTTTACCTGCAGCCTGTAACAAAGGAATAGTTCTATTATTAAAATCAGCATTAGTTAAACCATCTTCCCATACTGGAACATCTACTCTAACACCATATGATAATTTAAAATTATCTGACAATCTCATCTCGTTTTGTATATACCCACCAAATTGCTTAGCTCCAAATTCAGCAGCACCTAGAGATCCATCACCCTCACCGCCAATTAGCGAATAATTGATTTGAAATCTGTTTGGTTTACTATTATCCAAAAACTGTTGAAATGTCGAAAATCTGTAAGATCCAAAATTGTTTATAAAAAATACATTTTTTGATTGAGAAAACTCATTGTGAGTACCAATGGTAATTTTACTCATTCCTGTATTGATTTCAAAATTATCAGTTATGGTCAATATTTTCTGATCCAATAGATTTGCACTAGAGGCTCCATCTGCTCCAAAAAAGATACTTTGTCCACCTGTTCCATCTTGAATTTGTACGGTTGGGAAAGGGTTTCCAGAGGCGTCTCTATCATCAGCAACATTCGTATATGCTATAACTAAATTATTTGAAAATTTATTACCAAACCTTGAGTTTAATTCTAAAGCAGTTGAATTTGTCACAGATTCGAATATTTGTGCACCATTTTCGAAACTAATAGTAGTTGCTGATGAACGACCTGGAGAAAATTGTTCTGCCTTAACATAACTATGCTTAAAAGATAGTTTATGGTTATCATTAATGTTCCAATCTATTTTACCTATTAATTTATCACTAACAAGCGTTCGAACATTTTTATCAAAAGCACCTGGATCGTAACCATAAGTAGCTAGCTTAGTTCTTAACTCTTGTAATCTTCCTCCTGATAAACCTGTGTAAGTAGAAAGTTCAAAAGGCTGAGGGGTTTGATTATCTTGTCTTTCATAGTTAACGAAATAAAACAATTTGTCTTTAATAATAGCTCCACCAGCACGAACACCATAGGTCTGAGCTGAAAAATCAGCTAATTTTTGTCTACCGTTTACTCCCACTAACGATGGAGGAGTTTTACCCGCAATAGACTCATCACGATTAAGGAAATAAGCAGATCCTTCAAAGTTATTTGTACCAGAACGAGTAATAGCACTAATAGCACCACCCGCAAATCCTGATAATTTAACATCATATGGAGCAACACTCACTTGGAATTGCTCAATAGCATCAATAGAAATTGGACTCACTCCCGTTTGACCTCCGTTGGTACCATTCGCAGCTAGACCAAAAACATCATTACTTACAGCTCCATCAATATAAATTGCATTAAACCTATTGTTCTGACCTCCAATAGACAAGACGTCATCTCCTCTTAATTGAGCTTGAGGTGTTAGTCTTGCAAAATCAGCAATATTTCTTGACAAAGATGGCAACGCTTTAATTTGATCTGAGTTTATTGTTGTTTGCGCTCCAGTTCTTTGCGAATTAAAAGTATTGTTTTTTGAAGCTTTGACTACAACTTCTTGTAATTGATTGGACTCTTCCGATAAAACAACTTTAAAAGTTTTGTTCTCTCCTAATTGCAAAAACACGTCAGGATTAACAAAATCAGAAAAACCAACAAATGTTATAGTAACCTTGTATGGTCCACCAACTCTCATATTCGAAATACTAAAATTACCTGTGTAATCAGTAGAAGCCGTATAACGAGTACCGGATGGAGTGTGTACTGCAAGAATTGACGC
>JAYTBZ010000278.1:0-7071 GCA_043736705.1 Flavobacterium sp.
GGCATTTCAGCTTCAGCTAGTTCAATTTCTTTTCTTCCCCAAGCCGCTAGAGAAATGTCTTTTACTTTGAAAGCCACAAAAGGCATAGTTGTAGTACTCATTTATAGTATATTTGTATTGTAAATTTTTTGCAAATTTACGGAATAACTTTAGAATTTTACTGTTTTCCAGAAGATTTATGAATTGTTTAATTCGCTAATCTTTTGAACATTAACTAAATAATTTTTACTAAGAGCTATTTCCCGCTTTTTGTTGCAATCTTTTTATTTTTAAAGAAAAAATAAAAAGGATTTCTACTTCAAACGAAGTTCAGTGAACTCCGATGAAAATGAAAATCAAGTGAAATAATCGGGGCTAAAAATCAAGATCATAACACGATGCCGCTTTATAAAACGATACATGTCAATTCTACTACACAAATTCTCGTTTGGAAAGCAACCGAGTCCTACGCGGAATTATTAGACCGAGTGGTCTTAAACGACAGTAACCGAAACCGACTCGACGGAATGAAATCTGAAATGCACCAACGTGCTTTCCTTAGTGTACGCATGTTGTTGCAAGAAGCCGGGCATACTGACATGGATTTGTACTATGATGAATTCGGCAAACCACATTTACAAGGAGAGAAACATATTTCCATAACACATTCCCATAATTTTTCGGCAATTATCATCAGTGACGAAACCGTAGGAATAGATGTCGAATTGCAAAGAGATAAAATAACTCGTATTGCTGATAAGTTCTGTGATTCAGAATTTCAATTCTTGGATAGTGAGAGTAAAAATTATATTGAGAAATTAACCGTTATTTGGGGTGCCAAAGAAGCTATTTTTAAAATCAGAAACGAAAAAGGGATTAGTTTTAAAGACCATATTAAAGTAAACTCTTTCGAATTAGAAAGTAAACAAACAATCGCTGAACTAAATTTCAATAGTTTGTCTAAGGATTTCATTATTCATTTTGAAGAAATCGAAGTTTTTACTCTAGTTTACGCTTTCGAAAATTAAAAAACAAACCGAAAATTTGAGAATTAGCGGTAAAAAGTATGATAAATATTTATAAAGACATTTTAAAAGCAAAAAGCGAGAATACAAAATTACTCGCCATTCTTCTGGATCCTGAAAAAGTAGTTTTGGAGAATTTATCCGATTTAATTTTAAAAATTAATCAGTCGCCAGCTACACACATTTTCATTGGTGGAAGTCTAGTAGAAAATGTCAACATAGACGATTTGATTTTAAAAATCAAACAGAACTCTAATTTACCAATCGTTTTATTCCCAGGCAATCCATCCCAAATTTCAGATAAGGCCGATGCAATTTTATTTCTTTCATTGATCTCAGGAAGAAATCCTGATTATTTGATAGAACTTCAAGTAAACGCCGTTCCTATACTGAAACGAACAGATTTAGAAATTATCTCTACAGGTTATATTTTAATAGAAAGTGGAACTGAAACCGCTGTTGAACGCATTAGTAAAACCAAGCCATTAGATCGTGATCATATCGATTACGTTGTTCAAACCGCACAAGCCGGAGAAATGTTAGGCAATAAGTTGATTTACCTCGAGGCTGGAAGCGGCGCAAAAAAGGCTGTTCCTTTAGAAATGATTAAAAAAGTAGCGCAAAATATTAAGATTCCGTTACTGGTTGGTGGCGGGATTGTAGATTTGCAAGGCATTCAAGACGCATATCATGCCGGAGCTGATTTAGTGATTTTAGGAACTGCTTTTGAAAAGGATAATAGTTTTTTTGATAAATAATTTAAGATTGACTAATGATAGAATACTTTTTTTCTCAATACGCAGATTACCCAACATTAGATATTGTTTTAGAAATTGTAGCGGTTATTTTTGGACTACTAAGTGTTTGGTATGCCAAAAAAGACAATATTTTAGTTTTTCCAACCGGATTAGTAAGCACATCCATCTTTGTGTATCTGCTTTGGAAATGGACTTTGTGGGGTGATATGATGATCAACGGATATTATTTTGTGATGAGTATATACGGTTGGTACCATTGGACCCGAAAAAAAGATGATACAGTTGAGTTCCCAATTTCAAAAATTTCCAGTTCTGAAAAACGAATTTCGATAATTCTTTTTATATTTACGGTCGCTTTTGTGGTTTCGGTATATCATTATTTTGGAAAATTCACCAATTGGTATGCTTATGTGGATACATTTATTACAGGAATTTTCTTTGTAGGAATGTGGCTCATGGCCAAAAGAAAAGTAGAAAACTGGATATTTTGGATTATTGGAGATGTAATTTCAATTCCACTATATTTTTCAAAAGGGTTTACCTTCACTAGTTTTCAATACATAGTATTTACAATTGTTGCCCTTTTTGGCTATTTAGAATGGAAGAAAATCTCAGACAACACTCCAATGGAGGTACAAAAATAATTAAAATAGCTTTATTTGGCCCAGAAAGTACCGGAAAAACCACACTAGCAAAACAACTCGCTGAATACTACAAAACAGTTTGGGTTCCAGAATATGCACGAGAATATCTTCAAAAAAAATGGGATAAAAACCAGCAAATATGCGATGTTAATGATATGTTGCCTATTGCTTATGGTCAGACCAAATTAGAAAATGAAAGCACTTCAATTGCTAATAAATATCTTTTTTGCGATACAAATTTATTAGTTACTAAAGTTTTCTCGGAGGTATATTATAATTTTTGTGACCCTGTATTGGATCAAGCGGCTCGCGAACACGAGTATGACCTATTTTTTCTTACTGATATTGATGTTCCATGGAAAAAAGATGATTTAAGAGATAGTCCTGAGGGTAGAGAATCAGTGTTTGCAGTTTTTAAGCAATCCTTAATAAATCATAACAAGCCATTCATAATTCTTTCAGGTGATAAAAATTTGCGACTCAAGAAAGCAATAGCAATTATTGATGATTTGTCAAAAGCGAAAGAAATGGGATTTTCCTCCCTTGATTTCGTTGAGATTTATGACAAAGGAGTGTCATTAAATAACATTGAACAACAGTTGAATTTTTTTAGAAACGGAATAGCAAAAAGTGATCTGGTAGCACCGGCAACTTTACTTAATGGTATTTTAGAATTATCAGAAAATGACTTTCAAGATAAGGCAATTTTTTTTGATGAAAACAAAGCCAATTTTAAATTAGAGAAATTTGTTCCAGCATCTGGAGCGGCGAGTAGGATGTTTAAATTTTTGATTGCTTTTTTGAATGATTCTGACATTGAGAATGAAAGTATTAATGCCTACATTAATAAGAAAAATGATACTGAGTTATCTATTTTTATAGTAGGTTTAGAAAAATTTCCTTTTTTTAAGACCATTGATAAGAAATTAAAAGAAGTGTTTTCTGATTTTCAATCTCTTGACAGGGACAGAAAGAATTATTATTTTATAAAATTACTTTTAGCAAAAGATTTCTTTGATTTTGCAAATAAGCCTAAAGGAGCGCTTCCTTTTCATAAATATCATAAACGTCTAGTAACACCTGTTGAGGAGCATCTTCGGGAGTGTATTTGTTATGCGAGTTCAAATAATAGTTCAAATTTGCATTTTACAGTGTCTGAAGCACATTTAGGTCAATTTGAAACTATAATTAATGCAATTAAAAGTGATGTCGAAAGTAAATCCAAAACAACAATTAAGGTAAGCTATTCATTTCAAAATAATGCTACAGACACCATTGCAGTTGATGCTGATAACAATCCGTTCCGAGATGAAAACGGAAATTTGTTTTTTAGACCGGGAGGTCATGGCGCTTTACTCGAAAATTTAAATAACCTTGATGCTGATATTGTATTTATTAAGAATATCGATAATGTAATTCAAAATAAAATTGAAAAAACGGCTCGTTATAAAAAAGCATTAGCTGGAATTTTGATAGAATTACAGAGCCAAATTTTTAAGTATTTAGTAGCAATCGAAGCTAAAGATGTTCGAGAAGATTCTATTGATGAAATAGTGTTTTTTTTAGAAGAAAAACTGAATATTAGAATTTCAATTGATTTTTATAAACGTAGTTTTCAAAACAAGCTTATTGAAATAAATGCTCTTTTAAACAGACCTATTCGAGTTTGCGGAATGGTAAAAAATGAAGGAGAAGCAGGTGGTGGACCATTTTGGGTAAAAGATACAGGCCAGGCTATTTCATTACAAATTGTTGAAAGCTCACAGGTTGATTTGATGGATGAAAATCAAAAAAATATTCTTAATGCATCGACTTATTTTAATCCAGTAGACTTAGTTTGCGGTATAAAAAACTATAAAAATGAAAAGTTTGATTTGTCCCATTATGTTGATCTTAATAGTGGATTTATTGTCGTGAAAACAACATTAGGAAAAACAATTAAATCTTATGAATTACCAGGTTTATGGAATGGAGCCATGGCAAAATGGATCACGGTATTTGTGCAAGTACCGTTGCTTACTTTTAATCCTGTAAAAAATGTAAATGATTTATTAAAATCTGCGCATCAGCCGAAATAATGGAAAACGAAAAAATCATATCAGAGTTGAGTTTTAAAGCCGTTCGTAGTAGTGGAGCCGGTGGACAGAATGTTAATAAAGTTTCCTCGAAAGTAGTGTTGAGTTTTGATTTGAAAAATTCTCAGGCTCTAACTGATGAAGAGAAACTTTTGGTTGAAATCAAATTAGCATCTAGATTGACTACTGATGGTGTTTTATTATTAAATTGTGATGAAGATCGCAGTCAATTTAGAAACAAAGAAATTGTTATCAAACGATTCCTAACACTGATAAAAGACGCTTTGTTTATTCCTAAAGAACGTAAACCTACTAGAATTCCGAAATCGGTGATTAGAAAGCGAATCAAGGACAAAAAGACTATTTCTGAAGTCAAGAAAAATCGTAGGAAACCAGATTTTTAAAATTTATTCTAATTCATAATTTATAATTCACAATTTATAATTAGTTTTGCGCTGTCTCAAAGGGGTGCTCTAAATAACGAGCTGAGATTATACCCAACGAACCTGAACAGGTAATGCTGTTAAGGGAAAAAATGACAAAATAATAGCGTTTACACTACTTTATTTGTCATAGAAAACAATCATTTTTTTATTTAACAACAAGAATAATTCCCCCTTTTATTCGTAACATTTTTACGAATGAACACTTTATTTTTCAAGAATGGCTTAAAGCCAAAGGCCAAAAGGCAAACAAATTTTATTCGAGTATCAGTATTACTTTGCTCGCTTCATTTTTCACTTTTCACATTTTCACAGGTTAAAGACACTACTAAATTGAATCAGTTAGATGAAGTTTTGGTTTCTGCAGTACGTGTCACTGCAAGAACCCCAGTCAGTTTTAGCAATTTAGGCAAAAAGGAAATCAAATTTCGCAATTTAGGTCAAGATATTCCCATTTTGATGAATTATTTGCCATCAGTTGTTACTACTTCAGATGCGGGTAATGGCGTGGGCTACTCAGGAATTCGAGTGCGTGGTAGTGATGCTACTCGTGTTAACGTGACCATCAACGGAATTCCGTACAATGATTCTGAAAGTCATGGAACCTATTGGGTAAATATGCCTGATTTTGCTTCTTCTGTAGAGAGTTTGCAATTGCAGCGCGGTGTGGGAACTTCTACAAATGGCGCGGGTGCTTTTGGCGCAAGCCTGAACATGCTGACAGATAATTATGCCGTACAAAGTACAGGAGAAATATCCAACTCTATCGGAAGTTTTAATACTCGAAAACATACCGTAAAATTTAGTACCGGTTTGATGAACGACCATTTTGAAATCGCAGGACGTTTATCGGCGATCCAATCAGACGGATTTGTTGATCGTGGTGCTTCTGATTTAAAATCATATTTTCTGCAAGGAACGTATGTAGGCAAAACTACATTGATAAAAGCACTCGTTTTTGGTGGAAATGAAAAAACATATCAGTCATGGAATGGTATAGATGGCGAGACCTTACAAAAATATAGAACTTTCAATTCAGCAGGCGCTTTTACGGATGAACAAGGCAATGCTCGTTTTTATGATAACGAGACTGACAATTACCAACAAGATCATTCTCAATTGCATTGGAACGAAAAATTAACAAGAAACTGGAATACTAATTTTGCCTTGCATTACACGAAAGGAAAAGGGTTCTATGAAAACTACAAAGAAGATGCTAATTTTGCTGATTATGGTTTGCAGACAGTTGGTGGGGTAACAACAACTGATTTAGTACGTCAAAAATGGTTAGACAATGATTTTTACGGGACCACATTTTCAGCGAACTACAAGGATTCAAAATTAGATTTTATTTTTGGTGGAGGCTGGAATAAGTATGAAGGAAGTCATTTTGGTAAAGTCATTTGGGCTCGTTTTGCATCTCAAAGTGAGCTTGGAGACAAATATTATGACGATTATGCTGTAAAAACAGATGGAAATATTTTTGCCAAAGCCAATTATCAAATTACTGATAAATTAAGTTTTTTTGGAGATTTACAATACCGTACGGTTAATTATAAAGCCGATGGTGTTCAGGCCGATGTAGTAGACGATACCTTTAATTTCTTTAATCCAAAGACAGGGTTGACTTATGACATCGATATTAATAATGCTCTGTATTTTTCCTATGCAAGAGCGAATAGAGAGCCAAACAGAACGGATTATGAGGGTGGGAACGTAAAGC
Organism: Flavobacterium sp.; assembly: GCA_043736705.1. Taxonomy (GTDB): domain Bacteria; phylum Bacteroidota; class Bacteroidia; order Flavobacteriales; family Flavobacteriaceae; genus Flavobacterium. The sequence continues at coordinate 6,648 of JAYTBZ010000278.1, forward strand.
CAGAAAAGTTGAATGACTTTGAATTGGGTTGGAGATATGTGGCTGAGAAAGTACAATTCAACTTGAATGTGTATTATATGGCCTATAAAGATCAATTAATTTTGACTGGGAATCTAGACGGTGTAGGTGCGCCAATACGTTCCAATAGTGAAAAAAGTTACCGTTTAGGATTGGAAGTTGATGCTACAATAGCGTTGACAAGTCAATTGATTATCCGTCCTAATTTCACCTTGAGTGCTAATAAAAATAAGGATTTAGCAGTTGAAGGAAAGGATTACGGCACTACAGATATCGCGTATTCACCATCGATTATTGCAGGAAATATTCTAGTCTACACGCCTATTGAAAACTTGCATATTTCATGGTTGCAAAAATTTGTAGGCGAGCAATACATGAATAACATCGAATTGCCAGCAGCAAAATT
>JAYTBZ010000279.1:0-3240 GCA_043736705.1 Flavobacterium sp.
AAGGTATTCACTTTTTTTCCTGCTAACTTCGAAAAAGGAAATTTTTCTTTTAACATTTCAGGATTCAGAGCAAAATCAGCCTGAATTTCTCCGTCAATAACCATATCAGGATGGTTTTCATGTAAGTAAGCTACTGCCTCTCTCACTTTAGCCGCATTTTGATGAGTGGATGACCCAAAATTAGAAAATGATATCATTGCGATTACGGGCTCTACCCCAAACATTTTAGCCGTTTTTGCTGTCATGATGGCAATTTTAGCCAAATCATCTGCAGATGGATTAATATTTATAGCGGTGTCCGATAAAAACATTGGTCCACGAGCCGTCATCATCATGTTTGTAGTTGCTACAATCGAGGCTCCATGTGCTTTTTCAATGAGCTGCAACATAGGCTTCACAACTGATGGATAACTTCTAGAATGTCCAGTCACTAACGCATCTGCCTCCCCTTCATTGACCATCATTGCTGCAAAATAGTTTCTTTCGCGCATTAATTTTTGTGCATCCAAAAAGGAAATCCCACGTCTTTGTCTGGAAGACCAATAGGTATTGGCAAATTTATTTCTGCGGGCTTCCTCTTCTTTAATTTTAGGATCTATAATTGGAACATCGGCATCGAAACCAATTTCCTCTTTTAATTCTAAAATAATTTCTTTATTTCCCAATAAAATAGGAAACCCAATACCCTCTTCCCATACAATTTGGGCAGCTTTTAAAACATCTAAATGATCTGCTTCCGCAAAAACAATTCGTTTGGGATCGATTTTGGCTCTATTTGTAATTAAACGCACCATTTTATTATCGTTCCCGAGACGATCCATCAATTCCTCTTCGTATTTTTTCCAATCGGTAATAGGATTTAATGCTACACCAGAATCCATAGCAGCTTTTGCAACAGCTGGAGCAACAATAGTAATTAATCTCGGGTCAAATGGTTTTGGAATAATATAGTCTCTACCAAAATTTAATTTGGTAGCTCCATAAGCAATATTAACTTGTTCCGGAACGGATTCTTTAGTCAATAATGCCAATGCTTTAACAGCAGCCATTTTCATGGCTTCATTAATCTTGGTTGCACGAACATCTAATGCTCCTCTAAAAATATATGGAAAACCAAGAACGTTATTTACCTGATTAGGAAAATCAGATCTTCCTGTTGCCATAATTACATCTTTACGGGTAGCAATGGCTAGGTTATAATCAATTTCAGGATCAGGGTTTGCCATTGCAAAAACAATCGGATTATCTGACATCCCAAGTAGCATTTGCCCCGACATAATATCGCCTGTTGACAATCCTAAAAACACATCTGCGCCCACAAGTGCTTGTTCCAAATTGATGGAAGGAATATCTTTAGCGTATTTTAATTGCAATTCGGATAGTTTGGGGTTGTCTTTAGTCAACAATCCCTTGCTATTGAACATAAAAATATTTTCAATTTTTACACCCAATAAAACGTATAAATCAGCACAAGCTAATGCTGCTGAACCCGCTCCAGAAACTACCAGTTTTACATCTTCTGCCTTTTTATCTGCTAATTCTAAAGCGTTTAATAATGCTGCTGAGGAAATGATGGCTGTACCATGCTGGTCATCATGCATTACAGGAATGTTTAACTCTTCTACCAGACGCCTTTCTATTTCAAACGATTCTGGTGCTTTGATATCTTCTAGGTTTATCCCCCCAAAAGTTGGAGAAATATTTTTAACCGTCTGGATGAATTCTTCAATATCTTTTGTGCCAATCTCGATATCAAATACATCAATATCAGCAAAAATTTTAAACAACAATCCCTTTCCTTCCATTACGGGTTTTGATGCTTCTGGACCAATATCGCCCAAACCTAAAACGGCGGTTCCATTGGTAATTACAGCTACTAAATTGCCTTTTGCAGTATATTTGTAAACATTATTGATGTCTTTGGCTATTTCTAAACAAGGCTCAGCAACTCCCGGAGAATACGCCAAAGATAAATCTCTTTGTGTTGCATATTTTTTGGTGGGAACTACTTGAATTTTTCCAGGAGTTGGCTTTGCGTGGTATAATAATGCCTCTCTTCTTTTACTATTTTTGTCCATTTTTTTAGATTTTATTCTAGCCCGCAAAGATAGAAGACTTGGTTTAAAAAGTTGGTATTTATCTTATTCTTTTCAAAAAAATAGATTGATTGCAATTCACATCAACGAAAATAGCCGCATCAAAATGCGGCTATTTATAATTACGTTCCAAGGAATTTATTGTGAAATATACGAATTCAAGTGTTGAATGGTATCCTTTTGCATCTCAATTATGGCTTTTACCAAGTCACCAATAGAAACGATTCCTGTTACAATATCATTTTCTATCACGGGTAGGTGGCGTACTCTGTTTTTATTCATCAATTCCAAACAGTAGTCTAAATTATCCGTAGGACAAACTGTCACCACTTCAGTTTCCATTATTTCGTAAACAAAAGCATTCTTTGAAGATTTAGCTTTCAAAACTATTTTTCTTGCATAATCTCTTTCAGACAAAACTCCTTTTAGGATCGTACCATCAATGATTAGAACTGCACCAATATTTTTTTCACTCATTACTGTCAATGCTTCGTAAACAGTGTTTGTAGAAAGTATCGAAAACACTTCTGTTCCTTTGTTGCTTAAAATTTGATTAACTGTCATAATTGATTCATTTAGTGAATTATAAAGTTAAATAAAAAAAAGTAAACAAAGTATAAAAGAAATAATTTTAGCAAATTTATCCGTCTAATGACAAAAAAGAACTTATGTCAATATCAGCAGGAAGCCTTCCAACATTTTGTAATTTTAAGCCTGCAAGTTTTTGAGATATAGTTATGGTATCATTAAAATTTTTATTTAAAAGCTGTGCATATAAAAAACCCGTCCAAAATGCATCACCCGCGCCAGTGACATCTTTAATATCAGGAACCGGAATTGCCTTTTGATGAAAAAGTCCCTGTTTTTTGTCAGATAAAACTACTCCTTCTTTTCCTTTCGTTAAGCATATTGTTGAAGCGCCCATGTCATGAAAATAATCAAAAATAAAATCTTCTGTTTTTGATTCGGTAAACAACCTATAGCAATCATCGATACTTAATTTGACCAGAGGATCCGTTGCCAAATAGTGCTTTAAAACTAACTTAGCTTCTTCCCTATCATTCCAAATTCGTTCTGAAAAATTTATATCAATACTCGTTCTTAATCCTAAATGCTTTGCTCTTTTGGCACTTTCAAGAATTGT
>JAYTBZ010000280.1:0-3233 GCA_043736705.1 Flavobacterium sp.
TTCATTTCTGATATTAAGAACAGATCTTGCCTTTCCTATTCGCAAACCATATTTACCCAATGGCAATCGTTGGGTTTTAGACCAAATCAGTTTTGGAAACGGTTCGTGGCGTAAAGAAAATTTAATTTTCAATTTGGCCATTGGCTACCCATTCTAATACAATTTTTTTTATACACCAAAAGAGCACGGTATTTCCGTGCTCTTTTTAAATATATGTACACCACAGTTTAGTTTACTAGAAATAGCGCGTTACTAAATAATAAAATTCCATTTTCCCAGAAACCTCTAAATAACGGATTATCTACCATGTAAATAACCGCTCCATTGTCCTTTTTATCTACAGCAAAACTTACCGTGTTGTTTAGTTTCTTTTTGATTTCATTACCTATAAATCCATAACTTTTATAATCTTTTGGCACATAAACAACATTTATTGCCTTTTTTAACAAAGAATAATGCCTGTCATCTGTTTTTAGACTAAAGTATTTATCTCCCAAACCAAAAGAAATTGGATGCGTTTTATTTAACAGATTCTCGATGATTGCGCCAGGAATTGATTTTGATATATACCTTCGTTCTGTATCTTGGAAATCTAAAAAGCGTTCTTTTAAGGCTTCTTCTTCAGCTTCTTTTTCAGAACTCAATTTTTCTTCTTCCGAAGCAAAAGGACTCAAAGCATATCCTTCTTTCCCTTCAAATAAGCTCAGTGCACTATTCATCGCAATCAATTTTCCACCACTATTTACCCACGCTCCAATTTGTTTTTGTTGCTCTTCAGAGAAATCATAATAGCCATCAGGTAAAATCAAGGTATTGTAGTCGTATAATTTAATTCTTTTCAAATTATCAGCATCAACAACACTTACGGGATAGCCTAATGTTTCCTCTAAGTAATACCAAACAGAACCAAATTCTGTAGATCCTACCCCTTTTCCTGATATTAGTACAATTTTAGGTGCTTTTAATAAATTAAAATTCTCTCCTCCAACATCTTTGGAGTTAGATGAAAATCCACTTAATATATAATTAAAATCTGTTTTTATTTTTACTAGCTCACCAATCGTTTTCTCAAAATCTACTACTTTAGGATTATCTGTTTTTGTAACCAGCAAACCACCGGGTTCCACAGTTAGATCACCGAAAACTGCTTTTTTCATGGCAGAACGCACTTTTATATTATTTTGGTGCAACAAGGATAAAACCTGAGCTGATACTCTATTATTCCAAGGGATGTGAAAAGCATACACATTTTGAGGAATCGTTTTTTCTTGTACTTCAATTGCTGCTTTTGTTTTGATGGCAATACTATTTTTTAACGCATATCCATCTACTCCATACGCCAGCGGCAATGCCCAAGCTGTAATATCATAGGATAAACTGTCATTCAGCTTTTGATTGGGTTCAAAAAGCACTTGTGCAAAAACAGCTTTTTGTTGGTCTACTTTAACAATCAAATCATTAGGTTCTATGGTAAAATCTTTCTCTGCTTTAGCATAATAACTAAAACCCGTAGTTTTTTGACTCGCATCCGCATAACTAAACTCAACATTATTTTTTTTAAGTAAATCCGCCATTTGAACTAACTTTGGATTATTTTTCATCACATACATTTTATAATTTCCCTTCACTGTTTTTCGGGAATTATTCATAAAACCTCTGAATCCTTTCAGCAAAACATCTGCTTGGGCTGCTGCCGATTCTACGACCGTCAAAACTGCCGTTGCATGATGGGTTAATCGATCTTTTATCGTTAAATTAATGCCGTTACTCATCACAACTTCTCTTCCTGCGCCTATTCCTCCTTGTTCCAATGTCATTCCTACGGCTCCGTTGTAAGTAGGATAGGTATCGCCATAACTGGGATAAAACAAATCAAATCGCTCTCCTGTGTTGTACATCCAGTTTTGAGCATCAAATTTTTTAGAAATATTTTTACCAAGAGTGTAATGAAAATCTTTTTGATACTTTTCAATGTATTCGTGCAAAGGCTCTGCTGATGGTGGAAAGAAATACGGAGAATCATACCCCATTTCATGTACATCTGTATGAACTTGTGGCATCCATTGGTTATACAAAGCAATTCGCTGCTGTGACTCCGCTTGTGTTTGCCAAGCCCAGTCTCTATTTAAATCGAAAATATAGTGGTTGTATCTCCCACCAGGCCACTCTTCCATGTGCTCTCTATCTGACAAGTCTGGATGCGTTTTCTTTCCTGAAATTTCTCGTAACCAATTTCCGTATCTTGAATATCCATCGGGATTGATGCACGGGTCTAGGATCACAATTGTATTTTCTAACCACTTTTTAGTCTCAGCATTCGAAGGATTTACTAATTCGTATGCTACGGTCATAGCGCTTTCAGTTCCTGCAAATTCGTTTCCATGTACATTAAAACTCAACCATACAATTAGTTTATCGCCAATCATTTGCGATTTATTTTGGGACAAACCAATGGCTGCTAAATTGTTATTTCGTATTTGTTCTAAATTGGCTAAGTTCTCCGGACTAGAAATAAAATACACACTCAAATCCCTTTGCTCTGGCGTTACACCATATTTCTGATGTTTGATTAAAGTGGACTTTTCCGTAAGATGTTTGAAATAATTTTCAGCTTGATGGTAATAGGTAATTTGTTTTCCGTAATTGGGTAAAAACTGAGATGGACTTTGCACTTGCGAATGGGCAATTAATACAAAAGTTAGCATTAGATAAAAAGAAAAAACAGTCTTTTTCATGTTATTTTGGGTTAGTTATGCTTCAAAAATAGCCATTTACGAACTATTGCACAAGCTAAATTTCGGATTAGTTACATATTGATTATCCTAAACCTCAAGTTTTTATTAATTCATTTTTTGTTGAAGAATACTAAAAATAGAGCACCTTTCGTTATTAAATAAACAATAATAGTAAGTTTTGGATTAGTATCCTTGCTACATTCTATTATATTTGCAAACAACAAAATTCACACTACAGATGGAAGAATGTATCTCAGTTTTTGACATGCTAAAAATTGGTGTTGGGCCTTCAAGCTCGCACACATTAGGGCCTTGGAGAGCTGCAGAGCGGTTTCTTGGGGAATTGCGAAGCGAAAATTTATTTCCTAAAGTCGAGCGCGTAAAAATAGACTTGTACGGTTCCCTTTCCTTAACCGGAAAAGGACATGCCACTGATTTGGCAGTAATGCTAGGGTTAAGCGGACAGGATCCAGAATACATTCCAGTGGAAAATATTGA
>JAYTBZ010000281.1:0-7018 GCA_043736705.1 Flavobacterium sp.
GAAATTTGGGATAAAGATTTATACGAAAAATCAATAGACGGTGAGGATGTTGATTTTGCAGATTTAGCAGAGGAAGTAATGGGAAATATAAATGACGACGACAATGGAATATCATAATCCAGTTTTGCTACACGAATCGGTAGGTGGTTTAAATATTAAGCCAGACGGCATTTATGTAGATGTGACCTTTGGTGGTGGCGGACATTCAAAAGAAATACTAAAAAGGCTTGGGCCAAACGGAAAGTTGTTTGCTTTCGATCAGGATGAAGATGCTTTGGCTAATTCTTTGTCCGATGAAAGATTTACCCTTATCAACGAGAATTTCCGTTTTATAAAACGGTTTTTGCGTTTTTATGGGGTGAAAAGTGTTGATGGTATCTTGGCAGATTTAGGAGTTTCATCGCATCAATTTGATGTTCCTGAAAGAGGTTTTTCTACTCGTTTTGATGCGGAGTTGGATATGAGAATGAGTCAAAAAAATGACCTAAACGCTTATCGTGTGGTCAATGAATACGATGATGTAAATTTAAAAAGAGTGTTTCTGGATTATGGTGAATTAAAAAATGCGCCTGCTTTAGCAAGAGCAATTGTAGAAGCTAGAGAAGACCAGCCTATTAAGACCACAGACGCTTTGAAAGAAGTTCTAGCTCGTTTTTTGCCTGAGCGCGTACGCAATAAAATATTGGCACAAATTTATCAAGCAATCCGTATTGAAGTGAATCAGGAAATGGATGTTTTGAAAGAGTTTTTAGAGCAATCCTTGGAAGTATTAAGTCCAAGTGGAAGATTAAGCGTGATATCGTATCATTCACTAGAAGACCGTTTAGTGAAAAGATTTATGAAAAACGGAATGTTTGAAGGAGAGCCTGAACGCGACTTTTTTGGTAATTTTTCAGTACCATTCAAAACGGTTGGAAAATTAATTGTACCGGATAATGCTGAGATCAAAGAAAACAACAGAGCAAGAAGTGCCAAATTGAGGATTTCGGAAAAAATATAATGCACTCAGTCTCTCTTGTAAAAGGGAATTATTGTTAGAAATAAGTATTAACTTTTATATCTCGACACTCTTTCCTTTGGATAGGGGCGGGGAGAAGAAAAATGAAAAACGGAGTATACAGCCTTTTAAAAGCACGGTTCCTAATCAATGATGACGCCTTGAAAAACTGGCGTTTTATTGTTTTTATAATTCTTCTTGCAATTATAATGATTGCCAATACACAACGATTTGAGCAAAAAGTATTTAGGATTGCTGAGTTGACAAATCAGGTTAAAGAATTGCGTTCTGAATTTGTAGACAGACGTTCTGAATTAATGAAATTGAAAATGGAGTCTACTGTTTCTCAAAAAATGATAGAAAAAGAAATTTTTCCATCAACAGTTCCTCCTGTTAAGATAAAAGTTAAAAAAGAAGAAGAGAAAAGCTTTTTCAAAAAATTATGGCAGTAGAAGATAAATACATATCATACAGAATTTATCTGGTTGCATGCGCTATCTTTTTGATGGCTATTGCGATTGCTGTAAAGTTGACAAATATTCAATGGGTCGAAGGGGATTATTATAGAAAATTAGCCAAGGAAAGAACGGTTAAAAATTTTGTGATTCCAGCCAATAAAGGAAATATATATTCTGCCGATGGGAGTCTTTTAGCTACTTCTATCCCTAATTATGAAATACGTTTTGACGCTGTAGCCCCAAAGGCCGAAGCATTTGAAAAAAATGTTAAGTCATTGTCAGATTCGTTAGCATCAGTTTTAGGAAAATCTTCTACTTTTTTTGAAAATGAACTGCGAAAAGCCAGAGCGAATAAAAACCGATATTATTTGATTGCTCGCAAATTGAGTTATACCCAATATTTTAAAATTAAAGGGTTTCCATTATTTAAATTAGGAGCCTATAAAGGCGGAATTATCATTCAACAAGAGACGGTAAGAGAGCATCCAATTGGGAAAATTGCAGAACGTACTGTGGGTTACGAGCGAACTTCAAAAGGGCAATCGTATGATGGTAAAGGGATTGAGTGGGCTTTTCGAAAATACTTGAATGGTAAAGACGGTAAAATTTTAAAACAAAAAATCGCAAAAGGACAGTGGAAACCCATTCGCGATGTGAATGAAATTGATCCTCAAGATGGATACGATGTGATATCAACAATTGACGTTTACATTCAGGATATTGCGCATCATGCATTACTAAAACAGTTAGAATTGTATGAAGCGGATCATGGTTGCGTGGTGGTTATGGAGACTAAAACGGGTCATGTAAAAGCAATTTCGAATTTAGGAAGAGCTAATGATGGAACGTATTATGAAACTACGAATTATGCAGTTGCTGAATCACATGAGCCAGGATCCACTTATAAGTTAGCTGATTTAATGGCACTCTTTGAGGACAGAAAAGTGGATACTAGCACTGTTTTCGACAGTAAAGGTGGAGAAATCACGTATTTTGGACGCAAGGTGAGAGATTCACATACAGGCGGTTATGGTAAAATTTCATTGGGGCGTGGTTTTGAAGTGTCTTCAAATACCGTTCTGGTGCAAGCCGTGTACAATGCGTACAAAAACGAACCTTCAACTTTTGTCAATCATCTCAATAATTTTGGATTAAACAAACCACTCGGACTTTCTATAAAAGGTGAGGGAAGACCCTATATTCCGCAACCAAGTGATAAGCACTGGTCAAAAATTTCGCTTCCTTGGATGGCTTTTGGTTATGGAGTTTCGATTACGCCTATGCAAACCTTGACTTTTTATAATGCGGTGGCAAATAATGGCGAAATGGTTAAGCCTCAGTTTGTTTCTGAAATTAAAGAATGGAATAAAACGATCAAAAAATATGAAAAGGAAGTCTTAAATCCAAGAGTTTGCTCTCCAGAGACTATTTTGAAATTAAAAGCGGTTTTAGCCAACGTAGTAAAAAAAGGAACGGCTTCAAAATTATATTCTAAGGATTTTTCTATGGCTGGAAAAACAGGCACAGCTGCGGTGAATTACGGAAAGGCCGGAGGAGTTGGAAAATATTATGCCTCTTCTTTTGTAGGTTACTTTCCTGCTGATGAACCTAAATATTCGTGTATAGTTGTTGTACATAAACCAAGTACAGCACTCAATAATTACTATGGTGCTGATGTGGCAGGTCCCGTTTTTAAAAGGATTGCTCAAAAAATATTTACCGATGCGCCTTCAACAAATGAGATTAAAAATTTGAATAGAAAGATTACAAAACAAGAAGATAATTATGAATCTTATTATGCCAAATCTCAGAAAAAGCAAAGATTTGTTCCCAATCTTAAAGGAATGTCAGGAATGGATGCTGTGGCTTTATTAGGGAATTTAGGTTTGAAAGTAAAAGTGGTTGGAGTTGGGAAAGTTAAAAAACAATCGGTGCAAGCAGGGCAGAATTTAGATAAAAATGCGACGATTTTATTGGAATTATCATGAGTATATTAAAAGACATATTATACAAAGTAGCTATAGAAGCGGTTCAAGGTTCTACGGATGTAGTGGTAAACAACATGAATTTTGATTCTAGAAAAATCGGGTCTAATGATGTTTTTGTGGCTATTCGTGGTTCCATTAGTGACGGTCATGATTTTATTGAAAAAGCAATCTTGCAAGGTGCGGTTGCAGTTATATGCGACACATTCCCAGAAAATATTGCTAAAGGAGTTACCTATGTTCAGGTAAGAGATACGAATTCAGCGCTAGCGTTTATCGCTGCAAATTTTTATGGAGATCCTTCACAAAACTTGAAATTGGTTGGAATAACCGGAACAAACGGTAAAACTACCATTGCTTCTTTATTATATCAGTTATTTAAAAAGGCAGGTTTTAAAGTAGGATTACTTTCGACAGTTAAAATTTTGGTTGATGATATTGAATACAAGGCGACACATACGACTCCAGATTCAATTACAATAAATCATTATCTGAATGAAATGGTTGAGAACGGTGTTGAATACTGTTTTATGGAAGTGAGTTCGCATGGGATTCATCAAAAAAGAACAGAAGCCTTGCATTTTGTTGGCGGTATTTTTACCAATTTGTCTCATGATCATTTGGATTATCACTCCACGTTTGCAGAATACAGAGATGTGAAAAAATCGTTTTTCGATAATTTACCTAAAACGGCCTTTACATTATCTAATATTGATGATAAAAATGGGCAAGTGATGTTGCAGAATACAGTGGCAAAAAAATTGACTTATGCCTTAAAATCGTATGCGGATTATAAAGCACAAATTCTTGAAAATCAATTGTCAGGTTTGTTGTTGAAAATAAACGGAAATGAAGTTTGGGTAAAGCTGATAGGAACATTTAATGCGTATAATTTATTGGCAATTTATGGTACTGCGGTTGAACTTGGAATGGATAGTCTGGAAGTACTTCGATTGTTATCCGATTTAGAAAGTGTTTCAGGACGTTTTCAATTTATTGTTTCTGCTTCAAATATTACAGCGATTGTGGATTATGCACATACACCAGACGCCCTAGAAAATGTACTCAAAACAATTAATGACATCCGAACAAAAAACGAACAACTAATTTCGGTTGTGGGTTGTGGAGGAAATAGAGATAAAACGAAGCGGCCAATTATGGCTGGCATAGCATCTGATTTGAGTGATAAAGCAATCTTCACATCCGATAATCCAAGAAATGAAGACCCAGAAGCGATTATTGCCGAAATGGAATTAGGCGTTGCCCCTCAGAATTATAAAAAAATGTTGACCATAACGGATAGAAAGCAAGCCATTAAAACTGCATGTCAATTGGCTCAGTCTAATGATATTGTTTTAATTGCCGGGAAAGGCCACGAAACATATCAAGAAATAAATGGTATTCGTCACCATTTTGATGATATGGAAACAGTAAGGGAAATTTTAGAACAAATAGGAAAATAAAAAATAAATGGACAATTGAGATATTTATTTAAAAATAGTCAATTATTCTTTTAACAAATAATAAATCAACAATTAACCAGATAAACCAAGATATATGCTATACTATTTATTTGAATATTTAGACAAAATATTAGATGTTCCTGGAACAGGTGTTTTCCAATACATCACTTTTAGATCAGCATTAGCATTGCTTTTTTCTTTGTTGTTGTCTACCATTTACGGTAAAAGAATAATTCGTTTTTTGCAAAGACAGCAAGTGGGTGAAACCGTTAGAGAACTTGGTTTAGCCGGTCAAAATGAAAAAGCGGGTACGCCAACAATGGGAGGGTTAATTATCATATTTGCGACTCTCGTACCTGTTCTTCTTTTCGCAAAATTACATAACATTTATATTGTATTGCTTATTGTAACTACACTATGGATGGGGACAATTGGTTTTATAGATGATTACATCAAAATTTTTAAGAAAGATAAAGCGGGTCTAAAAGGAATATTCAAAGTGGTAGGACAAGTCGGTCTGGGTATAATAGTAGGTACTGTTCTTTATTTTAGTCCAAGTGTTACCGTTCGTACTGACACATCTACTTCGGATATTTTTAAAGTAACTACAGAAACCGTTATTCAGCCTGCTCTAACCGAGGAAAAATCTACGGCCACTACCATACCATTCTTTAAAAATAATGAATTTGATTATGCTGAATTATTAGCGTGGACTGGCAAAGGATATGAAAAATGGGCTTGGTTGATTTTTATTCCAGTTGTTATTTTTATAATTACTGCGGTATCTAATGGTGCTAATTTAACAGATGGTATTGATGGACTTGCAGCAGGTACTTCGGCCGTCTCTGTGCTGGCGCTGGGAATTTTTACGTTCGTTTCTGGGAATATAATTTTTTCTAATTATTTAAATATTATGTACATCCCTAATTCTGGGGAAATGACAGTTTTTATAGCCGCATTTGTAGGGTCATTGATTGGATTTCTTTGGTATAACTCGTATCCCGCATCGGTTTTTATGGGTGATACAGGAAGTTTAACCATTGGAGGTATCATTGCTGTTTTGGCAATTGCTGTTCGAAAAGAAATGCTGATTCCTTTATTATGCGGAATTTTTCTTGTCGAAAATTTTTCAGTGGTTTTACAAGTAAGTTACTTTAAATATACCAAGAAACGCTTTGGCGAAGGCCGAAGAATATTTTTAATGTCGCCTTTGCATCATCATTATCAGAAAAAAGGCTATCACGAAAGCAAAATTGTAACCCGATTCTGGATTGTTGCCATAATGCTCGCCATATTATCAATTGTTACTTTAAAATTAAGATAACATGAGACTAGTAATCTTGGGTGGAGGAGAAAGTGGCGTGGGAACCGCTATTCTGGGTAAGAAAAAAGGATACGAAGTTTTTGTGTCTGATTTCGGAAAGATAAAAGGAAATTATAAAGAGATTCTTATTATTAATGGAATAGCTTGGGAAGAGGAAAAGCATACTGAGGATTTAATTTTGAATGCAGATGTGGTTATGAAAAGCCCTGGTATTCCAGATAAATCTCCAATAGTGAAGAAGCTTATTGGAAAAGGAATTCCAGTATTATCTGAAATTGAGTTTGCAGTGCCTTTTACTGATGCAACTATAATAGGAATTACAGGTAGTAATGGAAAGACCACAACAACAATGTTGACCTATCATGTATTAAAATCAGCTGGATTAAATGTTGGGTTGGGAGGAAACATAGGAAAGAGTTTTGCATGGCAAATAGCGGATAACAAATATGATTTTTATGTGCTGGAGTTAAGTAGTTTTCAACTTGATGGAGTCGTGAATTTTAAGCCGCATATTGCTATTATTACCAATATTAGTCCAGATCATTTAGACCGATACGATTACAAATATGAAAATTACATTGATGCAAAGTTTAGAATAACGATGAATCAAACCGAGGAGGATTACCTAATTTATGATGCCGATGATGAAGCAATCGCAGAGTGGTTAAAAACACACACAACAAAAGCCAAATTAATTCCTTTTTCATTGACAAAAACATTCAGTGAAGGAGCTTATATAAAAAATAACAAAATGGAAATTTCAATCAATCAAGAAGAATTTACAATGGACA
>JAYTBZ010000282.1:0-16071 GCA_043736705.1 Flavobacterium sp.
GATTCATTTTTTGGCGTTAAATTTGTAAACAATCATCAAAAAATAATCAATCATGTTTAAATCATTTTTCATCCTTTGCTCTGGCGCAGACAAAGATCTTCTTGACGGCTGCTCCGAAGGCGAACAAACCAAATATGTAGGTATTGGCGCCACCGTTTTTTTTACTGCTGTTATGGCTTTTTTAGCTAGTGCGTATGCGCTGTTTACCGTATTTGATAGCATTTATCCAGCTATCGCGTTTGGTATCGTATGGAGTTTACTTATTTTTAATTTAGATCGTTTTATCGTTTCTACTATTCGAAAAAGAGACCAGTTTGGCGCTGAATTTTTACAAGCTACTCCCCGAATTATTTTGGCCATAATTATTGCAATCGTCATTTCAAAGCCATTAGAAATTAAAATCTTCGAAAAAGAAATCAATACTGTTTTGTTGAAAGAGAAAAATGCGATGGCTTTGAATAACAAAAAAGAAGTAGCGAATTATTTCAAATCCGATTTGGATAAAAACAAAACAGAGATCGATAAACTAAAATCAGAAATTACCAATAAGGAAAAGGAGGTCAATACGCTGTATGAAACCTACATCACCGAAGCCGAAGGAACCGCAGGAACCAAAAAATTAGGTAAAGGTCCCGTATTTAAAGAAAAAATTGCCAAACATGATCTAGCAAAACAAGAACTGGACACCATGCAAAAAACCAACTTGACTAAAATTGCTGTCATGGAGAAAAACACTAAAACGCTGCAAACCGACTTAGATAAGAAAGTTACCGAAACGCAGCCTATTATTGATGGATTTGACGGTTTAATGGCTCGAATCAATGCCTTGGACAAATTACCGTGGCTTCCTTCGTTTTTTATCATGCTCTTGTTTTTAGCTATTGAAACGTCACCAATTATCGCTAAACTTTTATCTCCAAAAGGAGAATATGATTATAAACTGGAAGATCTAGAAACAGCGTTAAAAGCAACAATTGAGCAAGATAAATACCAACGCACTTTGCTTGTAAAAACTAGCGCCACGATGCACGACAAAGTCTATGGAGATATAGCTGACGATAAAAAACTGTATGATTTACAGCGAAAGAACGCCACTGATTTACTGGAATTACAATCTAATAATTTTATAGAAAAGCAAAAAAGAACACTGTAGTCTTCAAGTTAAAAATCCAAAAGTCTTAAAGTCAAGAATAACCTTCTAACTTTAAGACTTTTGACTTTAGAACTTTTAACTGAATCACATATAACTCAAAATCTCTTTTTTGAAAGCGTCATATTCGCCTTGTAAAATCAATCCGTTGTCTAATAATTTTTTATAATTCTGAAGTTTTTCAAACAGTTCGTCTTGTGATAAATCGCTCAAGGCTTTATCTCTTGAAGCTCCTTCAACATTTTCGAAATCCTGATTTTCAGCCGTAAAACTAGAATGAATAGCGGGCATTATTTGGGCATAATCAGTTACTTCTTCGGTTTCCATTTCTTCTATAACCTCAACGAAATCATAATGCTCAGTAGGAACATCCTCCACTTTTGTCGCATTATGTACCGTACCCACTTTCAAAATATCCAATTGTTCTTTGGCATACGTGAAAATTTTACGGGCCTGAATTTTAGGAATATAATCGATCGAAACTTCCATGTTGGTTTTGGTCGTAAACGAAAATTCAGAACCTAGAATGTTTTCTTTAACAAAAGTGCCTTCAACCTCATCCCAAGCATAGTCAATAAAATTCATCGAAAGTCCTAGGTTTTTAGGCTGGCAAATTATAATTCTTTTATTGGTCATCACAATACCATCGGGTAAAACCGTCAAGCCAGGCATTTTTTGCACTGCGATATAGCCTATTTCTTCGTTTTTCATCAATAAATCACTCAACTTAGCTGCGATTTTCTCGATAGCTTTTGGATCTTGTTCTTCGTTTAAAAACTTTTTAAATTGTTCTTTCATGGGTTATACTGCATTTATTTTAGTACGTGATTGTAAATTTTATTTTGCATCTGAAACAAAAGTAATGCCTAATTGTCTAATTCTTGAATTTCGTTTTGCAATTTCTTTGTTAAACTTATGAAAACCAATTCATAAGAATGATCGATCAACTCTTTAACAAGTGCATCTGAAACTGATTCATTTATAGCAATTGTATTCCAATGGGTTTTACTCATGTGAAAACCTGGTTGAATGTCATCGTATTTAGCGCGCAATTCCTGTGCACGCTCCGGATCACATTTTAAATTAGCTGATGGCTGACCTTTCTCCCACTGACTTAGTGATGACAAGGCAAACATTTTTCCACCTACTTTAAAAACTAAAGTGTCCTCGTCAAAAGGAAAATGTTCTGTTACTGCTTTTTTAGACAAGCAGTATTCATAAAAAGTTTCTAAATTCATAGTGTTTCAATAGCGTATAAAATGGGCTTGCTTGGGCTCGCATCATTCTCAAAGGATGCAATTTGTAAATTGAGTACATAAGTTCCGTCCTGAACTGCATCTGGAACAAAAATCATCTCGGTGATCGTACAATCCAATCGCGCATCTTCATTTAGATTAATAACATCGGTAACGTTCCAAAATGCTTTGTGCGCCAATAATTTTCCATCGTCTTTTTCTTTATCAACGCTTGGCAAATCAACTAGTAAATGTTGAATTCCGCTTTCGCGAATGAATAACGCGGCATCATCAGCAAGATAAGGCGGATTGGTATTAGAGTATTTTAATGACTTTTTTGAAACTGAGTTAGGTAGTGTTCTAATGATTAAAGCTTCTTTTGGAGCACCTAGCTTCAATGTCACATCGAGCGCAACCAAGATGTTATCCAAAGTGATTACCAAATCCTCGCCGTGAATTTCCGGCACAACCGTAATTAATTCAGCCAGAAAGAAAAACTGTTTCAAACACTGATTAATACTGTAAAAATCACGTGTAATATGACCCAAACACTCCGTGTGTGTACCGTGACCGTGCGGATTGAAAAAAATATTATTGAAATTTGTAGCTGATTTCCCTTCTGAAACTTTACCGATCCAATCCCCAAAAACCACTGGCTCTATGACAGGTTTGTCAATATACCAAGCAATAGGATTTTCATCGCTATTAGTCAACGGAATCGAAATATCAATGGGTTTTGATAAATCAATTTTAAATTCGTTGTTGATGGTTGCTATCATTTATGCTGCATTTATTTCA
Organism: Flavobacterium sp.; assembly: GCA_043736705.1. GTDB lineage: Bacteria > Bacteroidota > Bacteroidia > Flavobacteriales > Flavobacteriaceae > Flavobacterium. The sequence continues at coordinate 3,184 of JAYTBZ010000282.1, forward strand.
GTATCTCATCTGGAGATACTTTATACGTTCAAATATAAATCTTTTAATTCAGGATTTATAAGTTTTGCACTATTCCATTTCCAGTGATTTTTTTATCCTAAAACTAGTTCAGGATAAACAAATCACTTGCAATTCCATCCGTCAAGAATTTTCCTTTTGCGGTAGGCTTTAAAATATTATTCTCGATAAAAACCAAGTCATCAGTAAGAAATTTTTGAGCTTGCTTGTTTAAACATTCTAGATATTCAATTCCAAATTCGTTTTCGATTCTATCCAAAGAAACACCCCAAATGGTCCGCAATCCCGTCATAATATATTCATTATAGCGATCTGTAATAGATAATATTTCTATTTCGTTTGGCAGTTTATTATCCTGAATTGATTTTAAATACATCGAATTATTCGACACATTCCAACTTCTCGAAACGCCATCATAACTGTGCGCAGAAGGACCAATCCCGATGTATTTCTTCCCCAACCAATACGCGGAATTATTCTTTGAAAAGTAATTGGCTTTGCCAAAATTCGACAATTCATAGTGTATGAAATCATTTGCTTCAAGCGTTTCTACTAAAATCATGAAATGAGCTTCCGCAACTTCATCTTTGGGCGCCGTAATTTTTCCGGTTTCAATGAGCTTTTTTAGTGCCGTTTTTGGCTCTACTGTTAAAGCATAACTGGAAATGTGTGGAATACCAAAACTCAAGGCTGTTTGAATATTTTGCTTCCATTTTTCGTTGCTCATTGCGGGGATACCGTAGATTAAATCTACAGAGATATTATCAAAATATTGCGTGGCAAATTCCAAACATTTTTTGGCTTCTTCCGAATTGTGAGCGCGATTCATGAGCTGTAAATCCTCATCAAAGAAAGACTGAATCCCTATACTCAGACGATTGATTTTGCTTTGAGACCATTCGATTATTCGTTCTTCAGACAAATCATCCGGATTAGCTTCTAGCGTTATTTCGGGATTTTCAATTACAGTAAAATTGCTATAAACTGCAGCAATCAAAAAATTAATTTCATTTGAAGTCAAAACACTTGGCGTTCCACCACCAAAATAAATAGTCTCAATTGTATTGTCACTGCGAGCGCCGTCGAGAAGATCAAACTCACTTTTACGCATTTGAATTTCTTTGGCAATAGCCAAAACCATCTCTTCCTTCTTTTTCATCGACGTCGAAAAATGAAAGTCGCAGTAATGACACGCTTGCTTGCAAAAAGGGATATGGATGTAGATTCCGCTCATTAATTTAGTGTTCAGTGTTCCGTTTTTTTAGTGTTCAGTCATGAGAAAGTGCTATGTTGGCAGTTTTTTAGTAATCAAAAATATATTAAATACTAATACTATTAATCACTCCTTTTTAACTCCAAACTTTTCAAGATTCAAAATCATATAATTAACAAGTTTTCCAATTTCTAAAATTTCAGAAATAAATTCCTGATAAATAGCTTCAGGAATATATTTACAAGGCAAAATCTAACCAAACTTGACTTTCTGAATTTTCTCCATCAGAATTGGTCAACTTACTATAAAAATGTTTTGGATAAATCCTCTTTCTATATGCTTCAGCAATAGTTGCAGGAACACTCCTTGAAGAGCGCCGAATTTGATCTGTCAATGAATAGGTTTGTTCCTTTGGAAATGATTTTGTTATTTCAAAAACCTTCATTGCTAATGCAAACGATTTTTTATAGGCCAATAAATCTTGGAATCTCATATGCTATATTTTAAAAACCTAATACTTTAACTTAATCAATACTACTGAACACTAAAAACCTGAACACTGATCACTTTTTAACTCTTTCCTCATTTTGTTTCACAAAAGCATCCCATCCAGTGTAGCTTTTCTCTCCAACTACTTTCCCTGAATTGAAAAAATGACAAACTGCAGCTGCCAATCCATCGGTAGAATCCAGATTTTTAGGTAATTCTTTTAAGCCTAAAAGTTGCTGAAGCATTTTGGCCACTTGCTCTTTACTCGCATTTCCGTTTCCGGTGATGGCCATTTTTATTTTCTTAGGTTCGTATTCGGTAATAGGAATATCTCTAGACAAACCCGCCGCCATAGCAACTCCTTGCGCACGTCCTAACTTCAGCATCGATTGTACATTTTTACCAAAGAAAGGTGCTTCAATCGCAATCTCATCTGGATTGTGTGTGTCAATTAACTCGATGGTACGTTCAAAAATGATTTTCAATTTTTGATAATGATTATCGTATTTGGACAATTGCAACTCATTTAATTGCAAAAATTCCATTTTTTTGTTGACAATTTTTATCAATCCAAAACCCATAATAGTGGTTCCAGGATCAATTCCTAATATGATGCGCTCGTTTACCAAAAGATTTGTTTAAAGTTTCAAGTTCGAAGTTCAAAGTTTTCGTTTCTTTGTAACAATGATTTTAATTCCACACAAAATTAAGCAATTACTCGTAGTTCTAATCAAACTTTTGATTGTTGGCGGTGCGTTTTATTTTATTTACGATCAATTAGCCAATAACGATAAACTTGACTGGCAGAAATTCATTGTTTTATTTCAAAAAAATCAATCTGTTGGCGGGATCGCCTTTATTTTACTTCTAAGTGTTTTAAATCGATTTTTTGAAATTTTGAAGTGGCAAAACTTGGTCGAATTCATCCATAAAATATCCTTAGGAGAAGCAAGTAAACAAGTTCTTGGTGCACTGACGGCGGGGCTTTTTACACCAAATGGAATAGGTGAATATGCTGGAAAAGCATTATTTTTTGATAAATCAAATACAAAAAAAGTAATTTTCCTGAACCTCATTTGTAACGGAATCCAAATGATACTGACCGTTATTTTTGGAATTTTTGGGTTGTTGTATTTTAATGCGCACTACCATGTGATTACTACAAAATCGGCAGTAGTTCTTTTTGGGATTTTACTGTTACTTTTCATAGTTTTATTTTTGATCAAAAAAATAACAATAAAAGGCTATTCGATTGAAAAATTGATCCAAAAGATTAATGAAATCCCAAAGCGAATGCATCAAAAAAACATCTTTTTAGGTATTTTTCGTTATCTAGTTTTCTCACACCAATATTACTTTTTGTTTCTTGCCTTTGATGTTGATTTGCCTTATCTAACCTTGATTACAACCATTTCATCTGTTTATTTTTTAGCTTCTTCCTTACCTACTTTTCAGTTTTTAGACTTTGCTGTAAAAGGAAGTGTTTCAATTTATTTCTTTAGTATTTTAGGCGTCAACGAATGGATTGTAATTTTTATTTCAACTTTAATGTGGTTTCTGAATGTGGTTTTACCGGTTGTAATTGGTAGTTATTTTGTCCTGAATTTTAAATCAAACTCCGTAAGAGCGGAAGACGAAACTGTATAGAAAATGATACTTGCAATTGTTTTATTCATCATACTACTCCTTTATTGCGTAGCAATACTGTTCCTAATTTATGGTTTTACAAAAATCAACACTCCCGATTTCATTGGCTTAACGCCAAAAATAAAATTCTCTATTATTGTTCCCTTTCGAAATGAAGGGCAGAATTTACCTGTTTTGTTAGCCAGTTTGTCGAAGTTGAATTATCCGATAGATTTATTTAAAGTGATTCTAGTTGATGATGATTCTGCGGAAAAGTTTGAAGTTGCGGGTTTCCAGTTTGAGGTTTCAATTATAGACACTGTCAGGATTTCAACTTCACCCAAAAAAGATGCGATAACCACCGCAATGCAACTCGTTACTAGCGATTGGATTGTCACCACAGATGCGGATTGTAAGGTGCCTAGTAATTGGCTTTTAAGCTTGGATAATTACATTCAAACTCATGCTGTAGCCATGATTGCAGGCGCCGTAACCTATGAATTTAATGACTCTTTTTTACACCATTTTCAACAACTAGATTTGGCGAGTTTACAGGGCGTCACGATTGGCAGTTTTGGGATTAATAAGGGATTTATGTGCAATGGTGCTAACTTTGCGTACACCAAATCCTTTTTTCAGGAACTGAATGGTTTTGATGGAAACAATACTATTGCAAGTGGTGATGATGTTTTTTTGTTACAAAAAGCGATTGTAAAATCTCCTGAAAAAGTACATTATTTAAAATCCCTAAACCATATTGTTACTACAAAACCGGTCAACGAATGGAAATCGTTGTTCTATCAGCGTGTTCGTTGGGCCTCAAAAACAAGTTCGTATCAAAGTACTTTCGGGAAAAGATTGGGAATGTTAGTATTTGCAGGAAACTTGAGTTGGCTCTTTATTATTGGGCTTCAGTTCTTTGGTTTCGCTAATCTTCCTATAGTCATTTTGACAGTTGTATTAAAATTCACTGTAGACACCATTTTGATTTACAAAACCAATTGTTTTTTAACTCAGAATAAAATTCGTTACCTGATATGGAGTAGTTTGTTCTATCCATTTTTTAGTGTGAGCATAGCTTTGTATTCGCTGTTTGGAAAATACGAATGGAAAGGTAGAAAATTCTAATGTTTACTATTATCCTAGCCCAGATGGAAACGGCATCCTTTTTCTTTTTCCTTTAAAAAGAAAAAGATACAGTGAACAGATGGAAATAGCTCCAAAAAATAGCTACTCCACTTTTAAAATTACTGGAAGTATAAATTGTGTTTTTACAGGGATTCCACGTTTGATGGCTGGATTAATTTTGGGAAAATCTACCAGACGTATTTTTAGAATGCTGTCGATTTTAGTTTTGTCATATGCAACCGAATCTTTTGGGAATTGCGGTTCGAATTGCATTGTAGCATTAGGGAAAATAGTGACTTTTACCTCTATCGTGTCCAGTTCAGGATAAAGAACTGAAAGGGTATCAACACGTAACTTATCTTGAATCAACTGCGTTAAAACTTCGAAAAAACACTGTTGACGTTGCTTTTTATCTTCTATTTTTTCACAATCAACTACCGATGGGTATTCATCTACTTCTTTCCAGTTGATGGATTTCAATTCCTTTTGTAACAATTCCTTTTCCGAAGGGATTTGCTTGTCAAAGTATTGACAGGAATTAAAAAGGAAAAATACGAAAAAAAGGAAATACTGCTTCAAGGTTTTGTTTTTGAATGGAACTATTAGGATCTAAAATTACACTTATTTTTTTTGAGATGCCTTCAAAACTAAATAATCTTCATAAGCTTCGGCAAACCATTTCTTTTTGTTTGTAGCAGCTATTTCTTTTTGATCTGGATACAAAGCTGCCAAACGATCTGAAAAAATAGCGATTTGTATGGTATAGGTGTAAAATTCCTCTTTTGTTAACAGTAACGAGGCATCTAATTTTTTGTCAAAAAACTCAAAAAAAAGCGCATCAAACTCTTTCAAAGAATAATTTAATACTTTTACTTTATTTTCGTTGTAAATAGTTTCTTTTAAAGACATATCCTTGTCCGCTACTTTTTTTTCTTGGGCATTTAGAGTCCAACAAGAAGCAATGAAAAAGAAGATAATCGAAAATGCGATACTAAATTGGACTTGTTTCATGAGTTAACTACAGTAATGTTTTTGCATTTTCAAAATTACTAAAAATATAGGTATGGATGTACTGCTTTTGGTTCTTGGTTTTATTTGTATGATTTTAGGGATTTTTGGTAGTTTTTTACCCGTTTTGCCTGGACCAACATTAAGTTGGATTGGATTATTACTCTTGTCCTTTACTGTTGCTGTACCAGTTAATTATTGGGTTTTAGGCATTACATTGTTGATTACAATAATTATTTCTGTTTTAGATTTTGTAATTCCAGCCAAAGGAACTAAAAAATTTGGTGGCAGCTCTTATGGTTTATGGGGAACAACTATTGGGTTGATTGTTGGGATTCTAGCTCCAATACCTTTTGGTTTCCTTATTGGACCGTTTATTGGCGCTTTAATAGGAGAACTTATCTTTGATCAAAATGATCACAAACGCGCTTTGAAAGCTGCCGTAGGATCCTTCATAGGCTTTATAGCGTCTAGCTTTATGAAATTTGTACTTTGCGTAATGTATTTGGGATTGTTTTTATGGATTGTATGGCAACATAAATCCGAGCTATTCTAGAGTGATTTTAGAATCTTTATTAAGAAACTGTACCTTCTTTAAAATCAAAAAAGCTATCCACCAAGGTGGAAAGCTTTTCATTGGTCTAACTACTAAACCCGCTACGAGTTACAAATTCGTAGCAAACAACACAACTAACGTTAAAAACCTTAAAGGGGCAAAAAAGCCTTTCTGTTACGAAAGGCTTTCCCCAATATTGCGGTCTGGACGGGACTCGAACCCGCGACCCCATGCGTGACAGGCATGTATTCTAACCAACTGAACTACCAAACCTCTGCGTTATTGCGGTGGCAAAGATACAATAGATTTCCGTTTACACAAGTGTTTCTTTAAAAAATATTTGATAAAATTTAGATAGTTTACCCAAAGTTTTGTTTTTCAACTAAGTATGTAGTTACAATTTTTTCAAAACTTTCATCTACACTCACAGGAATGTACTTTATTCTGTTTTGCGAGCAGGTTAACGCTAATTTTTTAAAGTAACTTTCCACCTGTTTTTCATATTCTTCTTGGACTGTATCAGCAAAAACAGCTACCTCTTCTCCTGTTTCTACATCAATAAATTTCCTTGGTACGTTATCAAAGTCAAAATTCAACTCTGTTTTTTTATCCACCACATGAAATAAAACTACTTTATGCTTGTTGTGCTTTAAGTGTTGCAAGGCATTAAACAAAGCTTCTTCTGATCCATCAGCAGTGGACTGAAACATATCTGTAAACAAGATAATCATAGAACGTCGGTGAATTTTTTCAGCAATTTGATGCAAGAAGGTAACGGTATCAGTACTTTTTTTAACAACTGGCTTCGTCAATAATCCTTCTAGCGCATTCAAAATCATTCGATGGTGGCGATCACTACCTTTTTCAGGCGCATAGTACTCGTAAGTGTCTGAAAATACACTTAATCCGATAGCATCACGTTGTTTCTTCAACAAATTCATTAAAACTGCCGAAGCTAAAACTGAAAAACCAATTTTATTCTCAAAAAATTGCTGGTTCTCTTTCAATTTAGGATAATGCATCGACGACGAATTATCGATAATAATATGGCAGCGCAAGTTGGTTTCTTCCTCAAATTGTTTGGCGTATAAACGATCAGTCTTGGCGTATAATTTCCAATCAATATGTTTGGTACTTTCGCCTACATTATAGACTTTATGCTCCGCGAACTCTGCTGAAAATCCATGAAACGGACTTTTATGCATTCCTGAAATAAAGCCCTCTACAACCTGATTAGCCAGCAACTCTAAATGCTGAAAACTGGAAATTTTCTCTATTTGCGATTCTATCTTCATATCTCAAATGTATTTAAAAAGATTGAAAAATTAAATAATTTAATAATGGAAAGATTGTAATAATTAATGGAGAAGCTAAATTAAATTTAGCTAAAATGAAAAAGGTCTGACTTACGCCAAACCTTTTAATTGAATCTTAGTAGATTTTATATCAATCAATCTTTATTTTTACAACAAAGCATCTAAACTATCTGCGTACGTTTGCTTTGGAGCAACTCCTACTTGTTTTCCTACTACTTCACCATTATGAAAAACCAAAACTGTTGGGATATTTCTAACACCATATTTAGCAGCAAATTCTTGGTTTGCATCAACATCAACTTTTCCTATGACAACTTTTCCTTCGTACTCGTTACTTAACTCGTCAATGATTGGACCTACCATTCTACAAGGTCCACACCATGCCGCCCAAAAATCAACCATTACCGGTTTATCTGATTTCAAAACTACTTCTTCAAAAGTAGCATCCGTTATTGCTAATGCCATAATATTTTATTTAAAGTTTATGGTTTGAATATTTTAAAGTTTCAAACCGAAATACAAATTTAGAAATTAAAAACAAATCAAACACCATTCATAAATTAGTTTTGACTATTTATTCATTAGCAATCCTTATGCGGCGGAGCAACATTTACATAAAACTTACTGCAAAAAATGAGCAAATATTTTCAATTATGCCGTATTATTAGCGTTTATTCCCCTAGTTCAACTTAAAATTTACTTGCATTTTTTCGAGCTCCATTAGCAATTCGTTCGAAATTTTAATTTTTAATTTTCTACTCGGCATTGTTAGCTTTGTAATTACTTTTATTTCTTCAACTTCATCTACTTTTGCTAATACAGTTGTCTCTAAGGTCTCGTTACCTTCCATTTCAGTATCGTCATTTACTTCTACAAAAGTTTCCTCTTCATTATCTATATTTACTGTTGCATTTTCAACAATACGCTTTATTTTTTCTAATTCCATAATTTCAAATGAAACCGTATTATCGCCTTTATTATCTTGAAAAAGATGACTCAATCTATGAATAAAATCCGCCTCTAAATCGGCAATATTTAAAAGCACAACTAGTTTTCTAGCAAAAGTTTCCAGTACATCCTGTAATTGTTTTACCTCAACAAACTGCAACCTTGGCTCCCCTTTTTTACCTGTATCACGATCCGTCCAACCTTCTTTCACCAATACTTTCATGTAAGTAAAATTATTTTGAATAAAAAAATGACGAAACTTCAAATACTCTTCTCCAAATATTCTAAACTCATAACTTTCATCATAACCTTCTAACGTAAACATGCCCCAGCCCTTACCATTTTTAGCTATACGATGCTGCACATTATTAATAATTCCTCCAAAAGTCAAATTTTTACTCAAGTAAAGATCCATATTTCTCAACGCTTCTAACTTTGCGTTACAAAAATATTTCATCTCAAATTTATAATCGTCCAGCGGATGTCCCGAGATGTAAATCCCAACAACCTCTTTTTCTTTAGCCAATTTTTCCATGGTACTCCAATCCTCACAAGGTGGCACAATAGGCTCGGCAATTTGTACGTCACTAGCATCTCCAAATAAACTTACTTGAGCAGAATTCTCATTTTCTTGAAATTTCGACCCGTACCGAATCGCTTTTTCATAAAATGTAATTCCATCGCCATCATCATGAAAATATTGTGCTCGAGTTGTATTGCCAAATGAATCAAATCCTCCGGCTAAAGCTAAATTTTCAATCGCTTTTTTATTGGCTGCACGCAAGTCAATTCGTTTTGCCAAATCAAAAATCGATTTATACTTTCCATCTTTTCGATGCTCAACAATTGTTGCAACAGCTCCAGAACCTACCCCTTTTATCGCTCCCATCCCAAAACGAACGGCATAATTATCATTTACTGTGAATTTGTAAAATGATTCGTTCACGTCAGGTCCTAAAACTTGCAGTCCCATACGTTTGCATTCTTCCATAAAAAAGGAAACCTGCTTGATATCACTCATATTATTCGACAATACCGCAGCCATATATTCAGCTGGATAATTGGCTTTTAAGTAGGCTGTTTGGTAGGCAATCCAAGCGTAGCAAGTAGAGTGCGATTTGTTAAAGGCATATTCCGCAAAAGCTTCCCAGTCTTTCCAAATTTTTTCTAGTTTATCTTCGGCATGTCCTTTGGCGGCAGCCTGACTGATAAACTTTGGTTTCATTTTATCTAAAACATCTTTTTGCTTTTTCCCCATCGCTTTACGCAAAACGTCGGCATCACCTTTGGAGAAATCTGCCAATTTTTGGGACAAAAGCATTACCTGTTCCTGATAAACGGTGATTCCATAAGTATCTTTTAATAATTCTTCGCAAGCTTCAAGATCGTAAATAATCTCTTCTTCACCATTTTTTCGCTTGACGAAACTTGGAATATAAGCAATAGGTCCCGGACGATACAAGGCATTCATGGCAATTAAATCGGGAAAAACCGTTGGTTTCAATTCCTTCATGTATTTTTGCATTCCTGCGCTCTCGTATTGAAAAATCCCTACGGTTTCTCCACGTTGAAAAAGCTCATACGTCTTTAAATCATCAATAGGAAATGTATCTGGATCGAGATCAATATTACTTCTATATTTTACTAATTTGACCGTATCTTTTATCAAAGTCAATGTTTTCAAACCCAAGAAATCCATCTTCAATAAACCAGCACTTTCCACAACCGAGTTGTCAAATTGAGTTACATACAAATCTGAATCTTTGGCCGTAGCCACAGGAACAAAATCCGTAATATCACTTGGTGTAATGATAACTCCACAGGCGTGAATACCTGTGTTTCTTAAGTTTCCTTCTAAAACTTTAGCTTGCTGAATGGTTTCTCCGCCTAAATCATCTTCATTAGCAAGGCCTATTAATTCTTTTATTTTATCGTATTCCTCTGGACGAACCGCTTTCTTAATTATGTCCTCCTTTTCATCTAGAAAACGCGCCAAATTCCACTTAGAAGGCATCATTCCCGGAATTAATTTTGCAATTTTATCCGCTTCAAACAACGGTAAATCTAGGACACGAGCGGTATCACGAATTGCCGATTTAGTAGCCATTTTACCATAGGTAATAATTTGCGCTACCTGTTTCGATCCGTATTTCCTGATCACATAATCCATGACACTGCTTCGTCCTTCATCATCAAAATCGATATCAATATCGGGCAATGACACACGATCCGGATTCAAGAAACGCTCAAAAAGCAGGTTGTACAACAGCGGATCGATATTTGTAATTTTCAAACAATACGCCACGACCGATCCTGCTGCAGATCCCCTTCCCGGACCTACCGAAACGCCCATACTCCTTGCCTCCGCAATTAAATCCTGTACAATCAGGAAATATCCCGGATAACCAGAATTGGAAATAGTCAATAATTCAAAATCCAGTCGTTCTTGAATTTCCTCAGTCATTACAGGATAACGTTTTTTGGCACCCTCAAAAGTAAGATGCCTCAAATACGCATTTTCACCACGTACTCCGCCATCAACTTCGTCTTCAGGATTATTAAATTCAACCGGAATTTCAAATTTTGGAAGTAAAACTTCTCGTGCCAAATCGAAAATTTCGATCTTATCCACAATCTCCGAAATATTCGAAATTGCTTCCGGCAAATTTGCAAAAAGCTGTTTCATTTCGTCTCCCGACTTGAAATAGTATTCCTGATTGGGCAATCCGTAACGATAGCCGCGACCACGACCAATAGGCGTAGTTTGCTTTTCGCCATCACGCACACAAAGCAAAATATCATGTGCATTCGAATTTTCCTTGTCTATATAAAAGGTATTGTTTGTCGCAATAATTTTGACATCATGTTTTCTTGCCAATGAAATTAAAGAGGCATTCACCCTATTTTCATCTTCTTGATTGTGACGCATTACCTCAATATAAAAATCTTCTTTGAATTCGTTTTTCCACCAGATCAAGGCTTCTTCGGCTTGATTTTCACCAATGTTTAGAATCTTATTTGGAATTTCACCATACAAGTTTCCAGACAGAACAATAATATCTTCTTTGAATTCCTGAATTACTTTTCGATCAATTCTAGGTACATAATAAAACCCTTCCGTATACGCAATCGAAGACATTTTAGCCAAATTATGGTATCCTTTTTTGGTCTTCGCCAAAAGGACTATTTGGTATCCATTATCTTTAACTGACTTATTTTTATGGTCTTCGCAAACAAAAAATTCACAACCTACAATAGGTTTCATAAGAACTTCCGTCGGCTCTTCACCATTTTCGATAGCTGCTTTATTTTTGGCCTCAGCCGTTTTATTATGAAATAAAATATCACGAACAAAATGGAAAGCACCCATCAAATTAGCGTGATCCGTCATAGCCACTGCAGGCATCTTTTGTTGCGCCGCAGCTTTTACCAACGCTGCAATACTAATCGTAGATTGCAAAACTGAAAATTGCGTGTGATTGTGCAAATGCACAAAAGAGGTGTCAACTAATACTTTTTTATTCTCAGAAAGTTCCTTTCTAGAAACTGCAGGACCTTGCTTATCACCAAATTGCTGACGAATTTTATCTGAAGCTTCTTTGAGATTAATATGTTTTAAACCAATGAGTTTAATCTCGCTTGGATTCTTGTTTTGAAAATCTTGAAAATAACTGGCTGGAACGTCGAGTTCTTCTTTGGTGAAAATATCTCGACGAATTAACTCTAGGAAACAACGCGTAGTTGCCTCCACATCAGCAGTAGCGTTGTGTGCTTCGCCAAAAGGTTTATTAAAAAGATAAGCGTGTAATTCTGTTAACGTTGGTAATTTAAATTTTCCACCACGACCACCTGGCAATTTTAATAAAGAAGCAGTAACTTCAGTACAGGTATCTAGAATTGGCATCGAACTCATTTGGCTCTCAACACCCATTCTATAAAACTCACAACCCATAATATTGATGTCAAAACCAAGATTCTGACCCACAATAAATTTGACTTTGCCCAGTGCAATATTAAATTTTTCTAAAACTTCTGCTAGTGAAATTCCATCTGCTTCTGCTAATTCCGTAGAAATTCCATGAATTCTTTCGGCATCATACGGAATATTAAAACCTTCGGGCTTGACCAAATAGTCTTGATGCTCGACGAGTTTTCCCATATCATCGTGCAACTGCCATGCAATTTGAATACAACGTGGCCAGTTATCCGTATCTGAAATGGGAGCGCCCCAACGCTTTGGTAATCCTGTAGTTTCGGTATCGAATATTAAGTACATAATTGGAATTGAAGTGTTTGTGACTATTAAACCTCACAAAAATTGAATTTCAAATTTAGTTTTTTTTGAATAAAAAAACCTCAAATCATTTATATAATACTTAGGCTTTTACTTCTTTTTTTAATATTAAATGATTTCAAATTTGTTCTACTAAACTAAATAATTTAGGAGCTTTTATTATGAAAATAGATTTTGTAGTTCGGACAAATTGAAAACAAAAAAGGTGTCAATTTTCATTGACACCTTTTTTTATAGCTAGAAAAAAATATTAATATCCTCCTCTGTTTCCACCACCACGGTTGTCTCCACC
>JAYTBZ010000283.1:0-15960 GCA_043736705.1 Flavobacterium sp.
TGGCACTATTGTAAAGCGCCTTTTTGAAATAGTAGCGCCTACAAACGCATATTTTGGCGAAAAGGACTTTCAGCAATTGCAAATTGTAAAAAAAATGGTCGCCAAAAATAACTTATCTGTAAACGTAATTGGTTGTCCAATTCACCGTGAAAGAAACAATCTGGCAATGAGTTCTAGAAACGAACGCTTAACTCCAGAAGAAAGAACAGAGGCTGCTCTCATCTACAAAACACTAGCCGAGGCAAAAGAAAAATTTGCAACCAGCAGTATTTCAGCCGTTTCCGAATGGGTAAAAAAAACGTTTCAAGACAATCCTCGTTTTAGTTTAGAATATTTCACCATTGCAGATGAAGAAACACTTTTATCCAGTACACGAAAAAATAAAAATAAAAAATATCGCGCTTTTATTGCAGTACTTGTCAATAACATTCGATTGATTGACACCATTTCATTAAATTAATTTACTTTTGTAGCATGCAAATTCAAGTTTTAAAATCAAAAATTCACCGCGTTAAGGTAACAGGCGCCGACTTAAATTATATCGGGTCAATTACTATTGACGAATCATTATTAGAAGCTTCCAATATAATTGAAGGCGAGAAAGTAGCTATCGTAAACATCAACAACGGAGAACGTTTTGAAACCTACGCAATCAAAGGGGCGAAAAATTCTGGTACCATTACACTCAATGGTCCTGCAGCTAGAAAGGTACAAAAAGACGATATAATTATTATTATTTCTTATGCGACAATGGAATTTGAAGCAGCTAAAACGTTTAAACCATGGGTTATTTTTCCGAATGAAAACGACAACTCATTAACGTAATAGCATAAATTTGAAAATCTGATTCCATTTGTTCTTAATCCTTGGATGTTGTTTTTTCTAAATAGCTACCCAAAAAACAACACTTTAACGCCAAATTGAGTGCCTAAGATTAATTATTTTACATTTTTCTGGACCCAATTTATATTTACCCGCTATTAGCCAGGCTTCAAAAATGTGCATTTTGAAGCACGCTTTCTTCTCTTGTTTTCAAATTAAAAGTAAATAAAGTATTATATTGCTGTCTTAATTTAGATGTATTTTAATTTCTAAACACGCCTTGTTATGAAGCAATTACTGCTCTTATTCTTCTCGATCGCAGCATTTTCACAAAAAACTTCGGAACCATTTAATTCCACTTCATTAGGTGAAAGTCGTGAACTTACAATTACTTTGCCTGCTTCTTTCGAAAAAAATCCAACTAAAAAATATCCGCTTCTTGTTTTACTTGACGGCGATTACTTGTTTGATCCATTTTATGGAGCACTTACTTATGGCGCGTATTGGGATGATTTGCCAGAAATGATTATTGTCGGTATCAGCCAAAATAAAAACAATCAACGCATAGATGACAGCACCTATGACGAAGCCGATGGAATCCCTTCAGAGAAAGGAGCGAAATTCTTTGAATTTATCGGTGCCGAATTACTTCCTTATCTCGAAAAAAAATATCCTATTGCGCCTTTCAAAATCATAGCAGGACACGATATAACAGCCGGATTCCTGAACTTTTTTCTTTACAAAGACAACCCACTTTTTAATGGTTATATTTCCCTGAGTCCAGAACTAGCCCCCGACATGGAAAATCGAATTGCTGAAAAAATTTCCACAACCAAACAACCCCTGTTTTATTATCAATCTATTGCAGATGGAGACATTAAAGAAATTCAGGAAACTGTGAAGCAATTAGACAACAATATAAAACAAAGCGACAACCCTTTACTGCATTATAAATTTGATACTTTCAAAGAGGCATCCCATTATTCTCTAATTTTGCATTCTATTCCCAATGCCCTGTACCATATTTTTAATATGTACAAACCCATCTCATCTGCTGAATTTAGTAATAAAATTGCTGTTTTGCCATCGGGCTATGTAGATTATTTGGTAGATCGATACGCTACATTAAACAATAGTCTTGGTTTAAAAATTCCGATTCGTGTTAACGATTTTAAGGCCATTGAAGCGGCCATACTAAAAAACAAAGCGTACAATGAACTGGATCAATTGGCCGAAATTGCCAATAAAAATTACCCAAAGTCAATGCTTGCTGAATATGAATTGGGTCTAATGTATGAAAAACAAGAAGATTTTAAAAAAGCAGCCAAACGCTATCAAAATGCTTCGCAGATGGAAGAAATTGGAGATTTGTCTAAAACGATGATGACCAACAAATATGAAGATATGATTGCCAAAATCCCTAAAAAATAATGTCTAAAGTAAAAACAACTTTCTTTTGTCAAAATTGTGGTGCCCAATATGCCAAATGGCAAGGACAATGCAACTCCTGCAAAGAGTGGAACACTATAGCTGAGGAAATCATTCAAAAACAAGAAAAAACAGCTTGGAAGAGTGAATCAGCAGCCACAAGCAAAGCACCAAAACCTTTACGAATAAACGAAATCGATTCTGCTCAAGAAATCCGCATGGATACAACTGATGCAGAACTCAATCGTGTGCTGGGTGGTGGAATCGTTCCCGGATCTTTAATTCTTTTAGGTGGTGAGCCAGGCATAGGAAAAAGTACGCTTTTACTGCAAATATCTTTAAAATTACCTTATAAGACGTTGTATGTTTCTGGTGAAGAAAGTCAGAAACAAATAAAGATGCGTGCTGAACGCATTACCCCCAGCGGCGACAATTGTTATATTCTAACAGAAACCAAAACCCAAAATATTTTCAAGCAAATTGAGGCAATCGAACCAGAAATTGTCATTATCGATTCTATTCAAACCTTGCATACCGATTATATAGAATCTACACCAGGAAGCATTTCGCAAATCCGAGAGACTACTGCTGAATTAATCAAATTTGCAAAGGAAACTAATATTCCTGTCATTTTAATTGGACATATTACCAAAGACGGAAACATTGCTGGTCCAAAAATTCTGGAACACATGGTCGACACTGTTTTACAATTTGAAGGGGATAGAAATCATGTGTATCGCATTTTACGATCACTAAAAAACCGTTTTGGATCAACTGCCGAAATTGGGATTTATGAGATGCTTGGCAATGGTTTACGCGAAGTTTCTAACCCATCAGAAATATTAATTTCACACAAAAACGAAGAATTATCCGGAACTGCAATTGCTTCTACTTTAGAAGGTATGCGCCCATTGATGATTGAAATTCAAGCTTTAGTAAGTACTGCAGTTTATGGAACACCACAACGCAGCACCACGGGTTACAATGCTAAAAGACTCAATATGATTCTGGCCGTATTAGAAAAAAGAGCTGGTTTTAGGCTTGGCGCCAAAGACGTTTTCCTAAATATCACTGGTGGGATTTCAGTAGATGACCCAGCAATAGATTTAGCTGTAGTTGCTGCCATTTTATCCTCGAATGAAGATATTGCGGTTAATAAAGATTTTTGTTTTGCAGGCGAAGTTGGACTTTCAGGAGAAATACGACCCGTAAATCGTGTAGACCAACGTATTCAGGAAGCCGAGAAATTAGGGTTTTCGACTATTTTTGTATCAAAATACAATAAAATAGCCTTAAAAAACACCGGAATACAAATTAGGATGGTCGCTAAAATAGAAGATGTAGCAAAAGAGTTGTTTGAATAGCTACACTCGTGGTTTCATAAATTTTAAATTATAAAAAATGGAAATTCAATATTTACCTGAGCAAATAGAGACGAACAGCGATAGTGAACTACATCTGCATGAATATTTAATTTCACAAAGCATCAATAAAAACAAGGTGCAGCTTTCTAAAAATGTTTTTAGTTTTTTACTCAACGGAACAAAAGAACTCATAACCCAAAATCATACAACACGAATAGAAAATGATAAATTTGTCATTATCAAATCTGGTAATTGCTTAATGAGCGAAAGTATTTCTTTAAGTCAAAATTACAGAAGTATGTTGCTTTTTTTTTCAGACAAAGCCGTTGATGGCTTTCTAAAAAAATACAGTTATAAATACAATCCACAACAAAATAACGATCCATTTATCATTGCAGAATACGATCGTGTGATACAAAATATTGTTAAAAGCTTAGTGCACCTTCAAACGCAACCTATAGATTTTATAAACAAAATGTTGCCGTTAAAATTTGAGGAAATCTTATTGTATCTCGTACAAATAAAGGGAGTCGATTTTTTATTGAATTTTGTTCATCATCAAAACCCATCGGCAAAATCATTTGTAGATACGATGCACAAAAATGCTTTGAAGAATTTAAGCATCCAAGAGCTTTCTTTTTTATGCAACATGAGTGTTTCCACTTTCAAACGCTACTTTGATAAAGAATTTCAAACAAGCCCAATTCGATGGTTTCAAGAAAAAAGACTAGAGCATGCTGCCTACTTATTGCAAACCAAAAAAATGCGCGCCTCTGATGTGTATGAGCAAATAGGCTTTGAAAATTTATCGAGTTTTGTTCAAGCTTACAAAAACAAATTTGGAACAACGCCTAAACAATCACAAATCAATATTTGAACTTTTAGCAACATTTTTTGAGCTTTTTACTTTTAGAGTTTAGCTCCATTTTAATGAATTTTGCATTGTAATTTAAAACTATTCATCATGCAAAAATCAATTTTATTTTTATCCGCAGTACTACTTTTTTCGAGTACGCTTTTTGCTCAAAAAACATTTACGCTAAGCAGTAAAGATATGGGAGGATCCTTTACCATTCAAAATGAATTTAATGGATTTGGCTGTAACGGTAACAATGCTTCACCACAATTAAGCTGGGAGAATGCTCCTGAAGGAACTAAGAGTTTTGCCATTACTTGTTATGATCCAGATGCACCTACAGGAGCAGGATGGTGGCATTGGGTAGCTTTTAATATTCCTACCAATGTGAATGAAATTCTTTCAAAAGCAGGAAATCCATCTTTAAATTTAATGCCCACAGGAACTGTACAAAGCACTACAAGTTTTGGTTCAACTGGTTTTGGAGGTCCATGTCCACCGGTGGGTCATGGTATTCACACCTATATTTTTACTGTTTACGCACTAAAAACAGACAAACTAGGATTAGAAGCAACTGCTAATCCTGAGTTAGTTGGCTACAATTTATGGACCAACACCATCGCAAAAGCAACTATTGTCGTACATTATAAAAGATAACATTATGGGAACATTACGCAAAGCAACCGCCACATGGAACGGTACCGGATTAGAGGGAAAAGGAACTCTAAACTCCAAAAATCAATTTTTTAACAACACTCCTTACAGCTTTAATTCTCGTTTTGAAAACGTAGATGGTACACAAGGAACCAATCCAGAAGAACTCTTAGCTGCAGCTCACGCAGGATGTTTTGCTATGGCGTTGAGTTTTGCTGTCACTCAAGCTGGTTTTACTCCAGAAGTTTTACATGTTGAGGCCAAAGTAGCACTCGACGCTGCTGGCGATGGATTTGAAATTTCAGTAATCAAACTTCATTTAACTGGTGAAGTAAACGGAATGACTGAAGCACAATTTAACGAATTAGCCGAAGCGGTAAAACTAGGATGCCCAATTAGCAAAGCATTAAATGCAACACCTATTGAATTAATTACCCAATTTACAACCAAATAAGTATAAAAAAATGAACATTACATTACAACAAGCAGAAGCAGTAATCACTGCAGCAAAAAACAAATCAGAAGAAATTGGCACTAAAATGGACATTTGCGTAGTAGATGCGGGTTCAAATCTAGTTGCCTTTGCTAGAATGGATGGCGCTTGGATAGGATCTATTGATATTTCATTCAAAAAAGCAAAAACATCAGCGTGGTTTACCATGGATACTGCAACTCTAACTCCGTTGGTAAAACCTGAAGCTCCGTTGTACAACATAGAGCACAGTAATGGCGGACTTATTACTTTTCCTGGAGGTGTTGTTATAAAAAACAATACTGGTGAAGTAATTGGTGCTGTTGGAGTAAGCGGAAGCACCGTAGAAGACGATCATCTTGTAGCTGATTTTGGAGCCAAAGCAATCCTCTAGCCTACAAAAATAAATACTATTATAGCCTAACAAACGTTTGTTTTGTTGGGCTGTTTTATTTTTAGCCATAGTAATTCAAAGTAATCACTTGATTTATAATGAAAATAATCCTCTCTTTTGAATACTACCTAATTACTAAAAACAATTTAAAGTATATATTTACAATTCATTTGCATAACTAAAAAACGAAATAAACCGTCCTATTACCCTGCAATGAAAAACTATCAAGACCAACTACAAATTGTAAGCTCCTTTCATGAAATGGGAGAAACTATTGCTGCAGCACAGTTCTTGATAGATGAATATGGTCTAACACACCCAAACTTTAAAGGTTTTGAACTCAGAGAAAAAGCCAGACCAGAATTCATCCTGATGACTACCGAAGGTGCTTTTGGTAAACCACAGATTATTCGGATACCAGAGAATACTTTTGAATATCCGCTACATTTAATGCTCAACTTACTCCTGCATGAGATGATTCACGTAGCACAAAAAACTTCTAAAAATACCATTCTTGATAAAAACGAAAGGGAATGGCAGGCATATTATGAAATGCTTTTTCATGAACAATACACGCAAGTACCTGAACTCTCTCATTTTCACAAACGCTTTTTTGCCAATAAAGCACTAGAATATTACAATCGAATGGGGGAAGGCGCACTTTTGCAAATCAAATACGCAAATCAAAAACAAAAAGTAGACCAATTACTACTAGACGTAGCGTAGAAATGTCCATCGAATGTGGAATAGAGAGTACACTCGGGCAATTTTTAAAAAAACACAAACCAAAACAATTTATATGCTAATGGTTTATTAAACTTTGGTTTAACCATATACAAAACAATAGAAAAGTTGCTATTTTAGCCATCCCAAATGAATATACGCTACATGAAAACCACAAAACAAAAAACAGGTCTTTTTTTAAAGATATTCCTTGTGGTCATGTGCCTTATTGCAGGCGGTTTTTTTATATTTAGAGATGCTGTATTGCAGCAAACTCTCGCAAAAGTTTCACACGAAATGGAAGTCGACTACAATAGTAAATTTACAGTAAAAAACGCTTCTTTTGATGGTTTATCTGGTTTGAACTTATCGGAATTAACCTTAGTTCCAAAAAATGCCGATACCCTATTTAAAATAAAAAAACTCAAAACAAGCGTCAACTTATGGCAGTTACTAACAGGAGATGTGCAGCTGGGGACGCTAGAAGTTCAAAACGGCTATGTACAGTTAGTAAAGCTAGGGAAGGAAAGCAACTTTGCAGCTTTCTTAAAAAAAGACAATCAAACTAGCGTTCGTAGCGAAAAAAGAGATTATGCTGAGTATGCCTACCGAATAATTTCCAAAGCGCTTAATCTAGTTCCAACTGATATGGTTCTTGATAATTTTGCCTTCCGATTGAATGATAACGGGAATAAAGCGACGGTAAATTTTCAAAAACTTCGATTAGAAAATAAGCAACTGGAAACAATTCTTCAAGTTCAAACCAAAACTTTTACGCAACATTGGAGTATCAAAGGATTTGCAGATCCAAGAAACAAAAAAGCAGATATAAGATTGGTGAATATCGATACGGGCGCTATAAAAATGCCGTATTTAGATGAGCGATTCAACCTTAAATCGAGTTTTGATTCGATCCGGTTGAATATTCAAAATATTGAAAGAGATGGTGACGAACTGCATCTAGATGGCTTTATGGCTATCGCAAATTTAAAACTCAATCATCCTAAAATTGCTAGTAAAGATGTAGTTCTCAAAAATGCTAAGTTTGACTATCGCTTTCTTTTGGGGTCAGATTTCATCTCTATTGATAGTAATTCGACTGTGCAACTGAACAAAATTAAATTTCATCCGTACTTGACCTATGACACCGAAAAAGACACTATTTACAAACTAAAAGTGGATTTGCCAAAAATGAAAGTGCAAGACTTTATTGCCTCATTGCCTGATGGTTTATTTACTCATTTTCAAGGAATGGAAGCTACTGGAACTTTTGATTATAAACTGGATTTTGCTTTTAACAAAAACAAACCAAACCGATTGGTTTTTGATAGCAAACTCAAGAAAGAAAACCTTAGAATTACAAAATATGGCGAGGCGAATTTAAACAAACTTAATGGTGAATTTGTTTATCGCGCACTCATCAAAAATGTATTTCAGCGCCCAGTTTTAATTGGCACAGCCAATCCAAATTACACTCCATTAGATCAAATTTCACCGTATTTACGTAAATCGGTTTTAACTACGGAAGATCCTTCCTTCTTTTCACATCGTGGTTTTATCACTGAAGCCTTTAAGCAATCTATCGTTAAAAATATAAGAACCAAAAAATTTGCTCGAGGCGCCAGTACCATCAGCATGCAACTGGTGAAAAATGCTTTTTTGAGTCGGGAGAAAACCGTATCGCGCAAACTAGAGGAGATATTATTGGTTTACATCCTAGAAAACAACCGAATTGTCAGCAAAGAACGTATGCTTGAGGTATATTTTAACATTATTGAATGGGGTCCAAATGTGTACGGCATTGGCGAAGCCAGTCAGTTTTATTTTCAAAAAACACCCGCAGAATTATCCCTAAACGAATGTTTGTATCTCGCCCGAATTATTCCGAGTCCGAAAAAATTCATGTATCAAATTAACGATCAGGGACTTTTGAAAGACTATGCCGTACGACAAGAGACGTTTTTGACCAATATTATGTTTCGAAGAGGACTCTTAACTCCTGGAGACACTATTTACAGATCCTTACCGGTAAGCATTTCTGGGCCTGCACGATCTTTTATCAAATTTAAAGTGCAAGATTCAACGCAAATAAAAGTAGATTCCTTAGCCGTTGATGATGAATTTGATCTTTAATACTAAAATATAACCCCGTCAAATTTTAAAACTCTGACAGGGTTTCTTAATTTACGGAGCTGGATCAGGAATCACAGCTTGAACCGCATCAATAGCTTTTAAAACCTCCTCCGAAAGGGTAACTTGAATCGTATCTACGTTTTCTTTTAACTGCGTTACTGTTGTCGCGCCAATAATTGTGCTGGTTACAAACGGCTGCTGCTCAATAAATGCCAACGACAATTCAGTCAAAGTCAAGCCATTTTCAGTTGCAATTTTGTGATACATACGAGTAGCTTCGTCACATTGTGCGCTATTGTATCGCGAATATTGTGGGAACAAAGTAAGACGCGCTTTTGGATGTGATTCACCCGATAAAAATTTCCCAGACAAAATACCAAAAGCCATAGGCGAATACGCAAGTAAGCCTACATTTTCGCGCAAACACACCTCAGCAGAGGCATTTTCAAAAAGTCTATTCAATAAGGAATACGGGTTTTGAATCGTTTTTACCCGAGGTAGATTATTGTATTTGCTTTCCTCCAGAAAACGCATCATCCCCCACGGATTTTCATTCGACAACCCAATATGCTTGATTTTTCCAGCTTTTACAAAACCATCCAGAGTTTCCAAGACAGAGTGAATGTTATCTTCCCAAGCATCCTCTTGTACTGTGTAGCCGCGTTGCCCAAAATAATTCGTTTTGCGTTCTGGCCAGTGCAATTGGTACACATCAAGATAATCGGTTTGCAATCGTTTTAGACTTTCGTCTAAAGCATAACCGATGCTTTCTGGCGAGAAATTTAACTTTTCTCTCATATACCCAAAGTTAGGATTAGGTCCTGCAATTTTTGATGCCAAAACAATCGCTTCTCTTTTGCCTGATTTTTTTAGCCAAGTTCCTATAATTCTCTCGGTGATTCCGTAGGTATCTTTATTTGCTGGAATAGAATACATCTCGGCAGTATCAAAAAAATTGACTCCGTTATCTAAGGCATAATCCATTTGGGCGTGACCCTCAGCTTCTGTATTTTGTTGCCCAAAAGTCATGGTTCCAAGACATATCTTGCTGACTTTTATATCGGTATTGGGTAAGGTAGTGTATTTCATTTAGTCGCTAAGTTATAAAGTCAAAAGTCATAAAGTCATTCATTATTCATGACAACTTTATGACTTTTTACAAAATTTAATTTAATTTATTTCATTCAACATTTGAGCAATTTCATCTAATCTTGGCGTCAAAATGATTTCGATTCTACGGTTTTTAGCCTTTCCGTCAGCAGTTGCATTGCTTGCTAATGGAGAAAACTCTCCTTTACCTGCCGCTGTTAAGTTTTCTTTGTTGATCTTTTTATTTTCACTTAAAATAGCTACAATAGAGGTCGCTCTTTTAGTTGATAAATCCCAGTTGTCTGCAATAGGTCCAGAGGCTGAAAAGGCATCATCATCGGTATGACCTTCTATTAACACCGCAATATCAGGATTGTCGCCCAAAACTTTACCCAGTTCTACTACCGCTTTTTTCCCCTCAGAACCTACGGCCCAACTACCAGAATTAAAAAGCAGTTTGTTCTCCATAGATACATATACTTTGCCGTTTTTTTGCTGAACGGTCAACCCTTTTCCTTCAAAACTATTCAACGCTTTCGATAGGGTTTCTTTCAGTTTTTTCATACTCGCTTCTTTGGCGGCAATCAAATCTTCTAATTCCTGCAAACGTTGTGCACTTTTACTTAATCGTTCTTGTTCTAGTGCTAATGCTTTTCCCTTTTCATTTAATTGATCTAGCAATTCACGATTTTTTTTCATGTTAATTTGTAACGCATCGTCACTGTTTTTTTCTAATGCGTTATAGGAACTTTGTAAGGCTTTCAATTGAGCCTGAGCTGCTGCATACTCCGCTTTTGCTTTTGCTAAAGCTGTTGCAGCATTGCTTACATCCATTTTCAAACTATCACGATCTAATTCTAATTCGTTTTTAGCTTTTACCAACGCTGTATTATCATCCGCTAGACTTCTATTTTCTTTTTTTAAATCCGTGTATTTGCTTTCTAAATCATTATATATTTTCTTAGATACACACGAAGTAGATAGCGCTAATGCCAATAATCCAATGGAAATTTTTTTAATCATATTAAGTAGGTGTTTATGGTTTTGTTTTGTTGATTTGAATTCAATAATGGTTTTGAAGCGATCTAATCTAGACCTGAAAGCCAAATACCATTTCAAAAAATTATTCTAATTCGACTAGCACTGGACAATGATCCGAATGAACTGCATCTGACAGAATCACGGCTCTTTTAAGTTTATGTTGAAGCGAATCGCTGACTAAATTGTAATCAATACGCCATCCTTTGTTATTTCCTCTAGCTCCAGCACGGTAACTCCACCACGAATATTGGTGTGGATCACTGTTAAAATGACGAAAACTATCTACAAAACCAGACTTCATAAATCCGTCAAGCCATGATCTTTCTTGAGGTAAAAACCCAGATACATTTTTGTTGCGCACAGGATCATGAATATCAATCGCCTCATGGCAAATGTTATAATCCCCACAAATAATCAAATTTGGTGTTTGCTTTTTTAGTTCGTTAATGTAGTTTTGAAAGTCATCCATAAACTTAAATTTATGATCCAATCGATCTATATTTGTCCCTGAAGGCAAATACAAACTCATCACCGAAAAATCATCAAAATCAGCGCGTAGATTTCGACCTTCAAAATCCATGTGGTCAATTCCGGTTCCGTAAGTAACATGATTCGGTTTAGTTTTAGACAAAATCGCTACACCACTGTATCCCTTTTTGGTTGCAGAATAATAATATTGATACGGATAGCCCGCATTTGTAATAGCTTCAACAGGAATTTGATCTTCAGTTGCTTTAATTTCCTGAAGGCAAATAACATCTGGATTTGCT
This sequence comes from Flavobacterium sp., assembly GCA_043736705.1. GTDB lineage: Bacteria > Bacteroidota > Bacteroidia > Flavobacteriales > Flavobacteriaceae > Flavobacterium. The sequence goes on from JAYTBZ010000283.1 coordinate 11,747, forward strand.
TGTTGCAACCATTCAATAAAGCCTTTTGAAATCGCCGCTCTTATTCCGTTTACATTGTATGAAATAATTCTCATTATCTATTTTTTTGAAATCCAAATGTAACAAAAAAGAAGAAGTTTGATTCAGAAAAATAGAGAAAATGGAGTTTTTTGCTATCTTTGTTTCTTGCTCTAAAAAAAGAAAAAATTCATGGGTTTAGTCACCGCCAAAGAAGTTGCAAAAGCAATAAATGCAGACAAATACGGAGTTCTGGGAACTTTCTCTGGCTGGGTGCTGATGAAGGTTTTAAAAATCTCTACGTTAAATAAAGTATACGATAGGAATAAACATTTAAAGGATGTTGATTTCCTGAATGGTATATTAGATGATTTAAAAATAAAATTCGAAATCCCAGAGGAAGATTTAAAACGACTACCAAAAGAAGGTGCTTACATTACGATTTCTAACCATCCGCTGGGTGGCATTGATGGTGTTTTATTATTGAAATTAATGTTGGAAAGAGAACCCAATTTCAAAATTATCGCTAATTTTCTTTTGCATCGTATAGAACCCGTAAAAAAATACATCATGCCGGTAAATCCTTTTGAAAATCATAAGGATGCAAAGTCAAGCGTGGTGGGAATCAAAGAAACGCTACGTCATCTAAGCGATGGAAAACCATTAGGAATGTTTCCCGCTGGTGAAGTTTCTACTTATAAAGATGGAAAATTAATGGTCGACAAACCCTGGGAAGAAGGTGCCATTAAAGTCATTCGAAAAGCTCAAGTCCCTGTTGTTCCTATATATTTTCATGCAAAAAACAGTCGGTTATTTTATTTGCTTTCTAAAATAAGTGGCACTTTTAGGACGGCAAAACTCCCTTCGGAAGTGTTTAGCCAGAAAAGACGCGTGATCAAAGTGCGTATTGGCAAACCTATTTCAGTTAGCGAGCAAAACGAACACACTACCCTGGAAGAATACTCAGAATTTTTGAGAAAGAAGACTTATATGTTAGCGAATCCTTTCGAAAAAGAGAGCCCGTTTTTGCCTACACCCACTTTAAAAATTCCTAAAAGTCCCAAAACAATTGTTACCCCTGCGAGTCAGGATAAAATGATCAAGGAAGTCGATGCACTGCGCAGCACGGATTGCCGACTTTTGCAAAGTAAAAATTATGAAGTTTTCTTTAGTGAGGCTGCTAAAATTCCAAATATTTTACATGAAATTGGGCGTCTTCGTGAAATTACTTTTCGAGAAGTAGGCGAAGGAACTAATGAATCTATCGACTTAGACAAACACGATCAATACTACCACCATTTGTTTTTATGGGATAACGAAGCAAACAAAATTGCTGGTGCCTACCGCATGGGATTGGGTTCTGAAATATACCCAAAGTACGGAATAAATGGTTTTTACCTCAACGACTTGTTCCGTTTTGAACCGGAATTATATGATATGATGAACAAATCGATAGAGATGGGTCGTGCTTTTATCATCAAAGAATACCAACAAAAACCAATGCCACTTTTCTTGTTGTGGAAGGGAATCATGCATACCACTTTACGTTATCCAGAACACAAATTTTTATTGGGAGGCGTGAGTATTAGCAATCAATTTTCTGATTTCTCAAAATCATTGATGATTGAGTTCATGAAATCCAATTATTACGATCCGTATATTGCACAATACATTCATCCCAAAAAAGCGTACAAAGTAAAACTAAAAGATGCCGATAAAGATTTCATTTTTAATGAAACGGAGGCTGATTTAAATAAGTTTGACAAAATAATAGACGAACTGGAACCAGGAAGCTTGCGTTTACCAGTCTTAATAAAAAAATATATTAAGCAAAACGCAAAAGTGGTGGCTTTTAATGTAGATCCGTTGTTTAACAATGCCGTTGACGGCTTGATGTACATACGAATTGCTGATATACCGGAAAGTACGATGAAACCCGTAATGGAAGAGTTTCAAGCGGAACTAGAACGAAAATTAGCCGACAAAGAGGATTAAACCCAAATAGCTTTTCATAAAAAAATCCCGATTTTAAATTCGGGATTTTTTGTTTAATTTACCTCCAAATAGATGCTTTTAGAACTGAATCTAAAGAATTGCGCTGAACAAATAGTATTAGTCTAATGAAATGATATCCTAATAGAAAAAACCCTAAAGTGTATGCCAGTTTTTTATTGTACAAAACTGCATTGAAATATTCTTTTTTAGTAAATAACTCGAGTGTCAATACAACAATACTAATAAAACTAAATAGCAGTACAAAAGGCCCAAGAATATGATAACTTATACTTTTGTAAAAGTCTCCTTGATAGAAATAAACTAGCGACTTTGTAATACCACAACCTGGACAGGGAAAACCGGTCATCATTTTAAAAGGACATAATGACTGCGCCGTTTCGAGATGATTATCCTCGTTATAAAGCATAAAAAAAAACGGAATTACTAACGTTAAAATAGCGCCGATAATTCCGTAAATTTTACGCTTTTCTCTTGTACTAATTGTATAATTTATTGATATCACTTTGAACAATCATTGCTGCGATCATTGGTGCAAAAAAGCCCAAAACCAATAATAATATTGTGTCGTCTTTTTTAGGTGCGCCAGATCTATTATAAACGCTTGGCAGACCATCTTTCCCTGCTAAATAAAAGAAATACAAATTTATAGGATAGCAACAACCTGCAAAAATGGCTATGGGCTGGGAAATAACTTCACGCTCGCATACTGCATTAAAAACCTCTGCAACTTTAACATTCCAGTAAATCAAATAAAGTCCACAGGTTAGAAATCCTAAAACTAAAACTAAAACTGGGTCTACTTTAAATACTGGGATGGGGTTTCTTGGTGTGTTCCAAGTTTCTGTTGTAATTTCGTTCATTTAGGTTTTGATTAAGTTAGTAAATTATTTATAAATTTATTGAAATACGGTATCAATTGGCTCCCAAAGTTCGATTTTATTTCCTTCGACATCGAGTATCCAGCCAAACTTACCGTATTCATAAGACTGCACATCACCTATAATTGTTACACCTTCATCAGATAATTTTTTTAAAAGCTGCTCTAGATTATCTACTCTGAAGTTTTGCATGAACTGTTTTTCGCTTGGTTCAAAATAATTCGTATCTGCTACAAAGGGCGACCATTGTGTGCTACAGTCATTTCCTTCTTTGTCTTTCCACCAAAAAGTAGACCCATATTGATCCGTTTTCAAACCCAAATGTTTTCCGTACCAAGCCACCAGTTCTTTAGGGTTTTTTGATTTAAAAAAGAAACCTCCAATACCCGTAACCCGTTTCTCTAAAGCTTCAACTTTGGCTTGACCAAAATACTTTGTTTTTATTTTATCAACTATGACTTGCGCTAATCGTTCATGGCTTTCAAATGTCCAGCCGGCAATATGTGGACTCAAAATCACATTCTTAGCTTTCAACAAATATTGAAAAGCCTCTGGTGTATTTTTATCGTGAAAAAGGGTTTCAAAAGACAATTTCTCATATTCTAAAACATCCAAACCTGCTCCGAGAATTTTTCCTGATTTTAGAGCAGTAACTAAGTCTGTAGTGACAATGTTCTTACCTCGTGAAGTATTTATTATCCAAAAAGGTTTAGCAAAGCCATTGATGAAATCACTATCAACCATTTTATCTGTTTCCGGAGTCCAAGGTATGTGCAAACTTAACACTTCTACTTCTTGTTGAAATACTTCAAATGAAACCTGCTTCGCATTACTATCGCCTACATTTTCTTGAATGTCATAGCACAACACCTTTACATCAAAACCCCGTAGTTTTTTAGCAAATGCTTTTCCCATGTTGCCATAACCGATAATCCCAACGACTTTACCATCTAATTCATGACCCCGATTGCTTTCTCGGTTCCAATGTCCGGATCGAATTTCTCGATCAGCTTCATTTAATTTATTAAACAATGACAAAATTATACCCAGCGCATGCTCTGCAACCGCATTCCTATTACCTTCTGGAGCAGCGATAAGTGTAATGTTCTTTGACTCGGCATAATCACAATCGATGCTTTCGAGACCAGCACCCACACGTGCGATAAATTGTAGATTTGTAGCTTTATCTAAGAATATTTTGTCAATTTTAAAACGACTCCGAATAACAATTCCTTGGTATTCGTTTATTTTAGCTTCAATTTCCTCTTTTGAAGATGTAAAATCGCTGTGATTCACAAATCCAGATTGTTGCAATTGATCCCA